>NZ_JAGPXJ010000093.1:0-29133 GCF_018070605.1 Streptomyces sp. B15 | reverse complement strand
GGTCGCCGTGTGCACCGGAGTGCCGACGGCGCTTCTCGGCGGCGGTTGGGCTGTACTTCCACTGGTTCTTGTCGCGGCTTTCCTCGGCCTGGTTCCCGCCGTCCTGTGCACGCGGGCCGTGACCGTCCTGCGCGGCACCGGCGCCCGGTTCGGGCTGGCCGGGGTGGTGTCCGTCTGCGGACTGACGCTGTCGGCGGTGGTTCTCGTCGGTGGCCTGGCGGCCTACGGCACCGGCCTGATCCAGGGATACGAGCCGCCGCGGCTCACCGCCGCGAAGCTCGTCGGTACGTGGACCGACGGCCAGGGCGGCACCCTCACCCTCCGGGCTGACGGCACCGCGGTGGCCAACGGTCTGGACGTCCACACCGCAGAAGCGGCGGACGGCGGGCACGCACCCGAGCAGTGCAGTGGCTCCGGCTCGTGGGCGCGGGACGCATCGCCGTCCGGAACCCCGCAGCTCGGTCTCAATGGCAGCGGCTGCATGGAGGGCATCGGCTGGCAGTTCGGCGGCACCGAGGAACAGCCCACCCTCTACTACTGGATCGGCGACCCGGATTCCCTCGACCGGTACACGTTGCACCGCAGATAGGGCAGAGAGGGAGAGGCGGAGGGGCCGAAGGGCATAATCGCTCCGTCCCGCATACGGCCTGCCACGTCCCGCACATACGCGAGCGTACTGACCTCCACGGGCGGAGCTGTCATCACGTCACCGACCGTTCGAGTCATCCCACACCTCCGCCGAGAAGACGACGTTCCTTGCTGTCGTTCCATACTGTCCCGGCAGCCAACGGGGACGGGTCTGCCGCCGGACTCCCCCATCGCTCCTCGCGCGCACCTCGCGGAGCCCGCACGCCGGGTACCACGGCAACGCCAGGGCACAGCCCACCTGCGGCGTGCGGAGCGCCCGCCTACGTGCGTACGGGCGCGCGGAGCCCGAACCCGGGTCACGGCCGGGGGTTGGTGCGGTGCCAGCGGGGCCGTGCGTCGGTGCCGCGGCGGCCTGCGGCGGAGGCGCAGCGGGGACACACCCGCTGTACGCGGTCCGCCGCTCCCCCGGACTCGGGGAAGATGTCGGGCCACCCGATGTGGGGGAACCGCCGCAGCTCGGAGCGGCTGAGCGAGAGACCGCATACGGTCTGGTTCAGACCCTGTTCCCAGGCATGCACCTCCCCCGCGGGCAGGCGGCGGCCGTCCTCCTCGTCCGCCCACTGCCCGGACGCCGCGACCGCGTACCGCTTCGGTGCTGCCATCTGTGATCGCTCCTCCTCTCTTGCGCCTTTCTTGCGCCGTCTGGCCGACAGCGGACGGCGGCACGCCGACCGCAGCGCCGACCGCAGCGCCTGCGGCGGAGCCGGTCAGCGGGTGACGGTGTGCCGCTCGTCGGGGACGCAGTGAGTCATGGTGAGACCGGTGACGTCCCTCGGGGGATTGCTGCCGAGGTTCGCCAACCGCTCGCGGTCCTCCTCGGTCAGACTCTGGCCGGCCAGCGGTTCGAGGTGGGCGACGTCCTGCGGGCTGACGCCCAGCCCTTCCCCGACCCGCAGGCCCAGCTCGTTCTCGACCAGGAGGAAGTGCCACACCATGCGCTCTTGGACCGTGCGGTCGGCCTCGGAGATCAGGGTGACGAAGTTCTTCACGAGGTCGTCGCGCTCCCAGTCCTCCATGAGGCGGTACCGCTGGCCCGCCTGCAGGTAGTCGTTGGTGCGTGGGATGCGTTTGCGGGTGACCCGGCCCCGGATCTCCGGCCCCTCGTCGTCGGAGGTCGGGTACTGGGCCTCGTGCAGCCCGCCCGTGATCGACGGCTCGTAATTGATCTCCGGGTCGCCCGCGTGGGGGTCCTGCTCGTACGTCATGAGGCCGTCGCGCTGATTGGTGTGCACGGTGGCGTTCTTGGCGCAGTTGACCGGCAGCTGGAGGTAGTTCGGGCCGACGCGGTAGCGCTGGGTGTCGCTGTAGGAGAAGGTCCGGCCCACGAGCATCTTGTCGTCGGAGAAGTCGAGACCGTCGACGAGCACCCCGGTACCGAAGGCGATCTGCTCGTTCTCGGCGAAGTAGTTCTCGACCGTGCGGTTCAGGACCAGCCGGCCGACCGGCTTGGGCGGGAAGTCCTGCTCCGGCCAGGTCTTCGTGTCGTCCAGCGGATCGAAGTCCAGTTCGGGATGGTCGTGGTCGTCCATCATCTGGACGAGTAGTTCCCACTCGGGGTGGTCGCCGCGCCGGATCGCCTCGTACAGGTCCTTCGTCGCGTGACCGACCTCCTCGGCCTGGATCGCGGCCGCGTCCTCCTCGGTCATGCTGCGGACGCCCTGCCGGGGCATCCAGTGGTATTTGACCAGGACGGTCCTGCCCTGGTCGTTCACCCATTTGTAGGTGTTGACGCCGAAGCCCTGCATGTGCCGGTAGTCGGCGGGGATACCGCGCGGACTGAAAAGGTTGACGAGCATGTGCATCGACTCCGGCGTCTGCGACATGAAGTCGAAGATCCGGGCCGGCTTCTGCTCGTGCGAGACCGGGTCGGGCTTGAGGGCGTGGATGACGTCGGGGAACTTGATCGCGTCCCGGATGAAGAACACCGCGAGGTTGTTGCCGACCAGGTCCCAGTTGCCTTCCTCGGTGTAGAACTTCACCGCGAAGCCGCGGGGGTCACGGGCCGCCTCCGACGAGTCGCGGCCGCCGATCACGGTGGAGAAGCGTACGGCCACGTCGGTGCGTTTGCCCCGCTCCTGGAACAGCTTCGCCCGGGAGTAGCGGGAGATGGGCTCGTCGCCCCACCGTCCGTAGCTCTCGAAGTATCCGTAGGCGGTGACGCCGCGGGCGTGCACGACACGCTCGGGAATGCGCTCCCTGTCGAAGTGGCTGATCTTCTCGAGGAACTGGTAGTTCTCCAGCGTGGCCGGTCCGCGCGCGCCGACCGTCCGCTGGTTCTGGTTGTCGTAGACCTTGTGGCCCTGCCGGTTGGTGAGTACGGGGCGCTGATCGCCGGGTTCGGGGCCCTGGCTCGCTACGTCTGTCACTGCTCTCGGTTTCCTTCGCCACTCGAGGGCGCTCGGTCCGCGCCGGGGTAGGACTCGGAATGAACACGAGTACCCGTTCGGGCGGCAGTGGCGCGGATACTCACCTCTTCAGTGCAATCTCACGAAGACCCAGCGACAGCCCCGGGAAGGTGACCACCCGCCCGTGCCGGATCGCACCTGGCGTGACGGGCAGAAGAAGGGACAGCGCATGACGCGTCCCAGCGGCAAACGACGAGGCCCATCAAAGACGACGCCCATCGAAGAGATGGGGCGGCGTCAGGGTTCGACGAGGCCGGCGCGAATGGCGTACCGGGTCAGTTCCAGCCTGTCGCGCAGGCCGAGCTTCTGCAGCAGGTTGGCCCGGTGGCGGTGCACGGTCTTGACGCTGATGACCAGGATCTCGGCGATCTCCTTGGAGGAGTGTCCCTCAGCGACCAGTTTGAGGACCTCCTCCTCGCGGGGGGTGAGGAAGTGATCGGGGTTCTCCTCGCCGTCCCGGACCCGGTCCAGGTAGCTGCGGATCAGTGCGGTGACCGCGCCGGGGTAGAGGAACGGCTCGTCACGCATCGCGGCCCGGCACGCGGCGACCAGATCGCGGTCCGCGACGGACTTCAGCACATAGCCGCAGGCACCTGCTTTCAGCGCCTGGAACAGGTACTGCTCGTTGTCGTGCATGGTCAGCATCAGGATGCGCAGGCCGGGCTTGAGCGCTGACAACTCACGAGTGGCCTGCAGGCCGGTCAGCCGCGGCATGGCGATGTCCAGGACGGCGAGGTCGATCTCCTGGCTCCGGGCCGCTTCGATGGCCTCCGCTCCGTCCCCGGCCTCGGCGACCACCTCCAGGTCCGGCTCCCGGTCGAGGATCAGGCGCACACCGCGGCGTACGAGAGCGTGATCGTCGGCGAGCAGGATGCGGGCCGGCGACGAGGCCGTGGTCGGCTCAGGCATGTTCATGCTGTTCCCCAGGGGCAGGCGTGGCGAGGCGGATGCGGGTACCCGTGCCGGGTGTCGAGGTGATGTCCAGGGTGGCACCGGCGAGCAGAGCCCGCTCGCGCATGCCACGGATCCCGGCTCCTTCACGGGCTGCTTCGATGCCGCGGCCGTCGTCGGCGATTTCCAGCAGCACCGTCTCGCCGGTGTGGCGCAGGCTCACTTCGACCCGCCCGGCTTCCGCGTGCCGAGCCGCGTTCGTCAGGCTCTCTTGAGCCACCCGGTACAGCACGAGCTCGATCTCCCGACCTAGAACGGGCAGGTCGGTGTCGAGGCGGCGCACGACGCGCAGCCCGGTGTGAGTGGCGAAGTCCTGTGTGAGTGAGACCAGCGCGCTGGCCAGGCCGAGATCGTCCAGGACCCCGGGCCGCAGACGCCGCACCAGTCGGCGGACTTCGTCCAGGCTTTCCCTGGTGATCTCCTGGGCCTGCTGCAGCTCCTCGAGCAGCGGCTGCGGGGCGTCGTCCGCCGCACGCTTGAGTACCAGCAGGGTCGCGGTCATGCTCTGCCCGACCTCGTCATGCAGCTCCTGCGCGATGCGGCGCCGCTCCGCCTCCTGGGCGAGAAGCACCTGCGCACTGGATGTGGCTCGTTCCTGCTCCAGCCGGTCGAGCATGGCGTTGAACGTGCGAATCAGCTCGGCCACCTCTCCTCCGCCCCTGGCGCCGGGCACCGGCAGCCGTTGTCCGGGGCGCAGCAGGTCGACGGTGGTCATCAGCTTGGTCAGCCGATCCAACGGGGCCAAACCCCAGCGCAGCAGGGCACCGTTCGCGACCAGCATGACGGCGAGGCCACCCACCAGGATGAGCGCCTCGGTCAGCAACACAGGCACGGAGACGGTCACCGGCGCCCACAACAGCAGCGCCGTGGCCGTGCCCAGCACCAGGGCGTTGAGCCCGAAGATCCGCCAGAACAGCGACACCGGGGGTGCTCCCTTCTGCGGTCCGGCCGTCATCACCTGTGCTGCCGGACGTCGCACACCCGGAGCGGGAGCCGCCGCAGCCTTCGACAACGACCGATCCTGCCCTCTGCTCCACGCGCGGTCGATGGGGTCCGTTCCCCATGTGCGAGGTTACGAGGTACCCATCCTCCGCCCACGCCCGCCATGTGGTTACTGCGGTCCCCAGCAAATGGGTCCTGTGCCCGATGGGCTTCCGACGGGAGATCGAGCAGAGTCGACATCGAAGGTGATCAGTCGGCCGCTTCGGCCAGTGCTCGGGCCAGGTGGGCCGCGGACTGGCGGATCCGGGCGGCTGCCGCACACGCTGTGAGAAAGGACTCCTTCGTGCCGCTCGATGCCTCCCCGGCCGACCCCCGCCCCGGGCGGCTGACCGCTCATGAGGCTCGCCAGCGCCTTGAGCATGCCCGAAACAGCCGCATGGCCCAACTGCAGGCCCTCCACGAGAGCGGTCAGAGCACGGACGTGAACCTCAGGTCGGTGCAGACCGAGGCGATCCAGCGGGTGCTGAAAGAGATCGACGAGGCATTCACGCGTATCGCCGACGGCTCCTACGGCACCTGTCTGGGCTGTCGCAAGCCCGTTCCCGCAGAGCGTCTGGAGATCCTCCCGTACACGCGCTACTGCGTCACCTGCCAGGGGCGCACCACCGCGTAACCGGCTGTCCTGCAACCTTCGACCCCCGCCTTGCCCAAGAGGTGAAGTGGTGAACCATCAGACCATCGGTGAGCGTGCCACGCAGCTGTCGCCCCAGGACCTGACCGCGCTCCTGGCGGACCTGCACGAACAGCGACTGTTCCGCCGGACCCAGCTGCAACAGCTCGACGCGGTGCCCAGCGCCCCGGACCGGCGTCAGCACCGACCCGAATCGCAACGTGGAGCGCGCGTGGCAGCGGCCGTCTCCGCGCGGATGATCCTCTCCGACGTGGAAGCGGCGCTGCGTCGCATCTCCGAGGGCCGCTACGGCACCTGCCAGCTGTGTCGGCGTCCCGTCGACCGCGAGCGCCTGATGGTCGTGCCGCAGGCCCGCTACTGCGCACGGTGCCAGCAGGTGCGGAGGGCCGGACAGTGACCATCGTCCGCCGCTCCCGGTACACCACCACTTCCGGGCACCGGCAGTATCGCCCCTGGCCGCTGGGCCGGCAGCGAGGCGGCCTCGCCCTGGAGGTGGGAAGCGCCCGCACCCGCGCCTGGGTCAGCGGGCGCGGAATGATCCTTGACGTGCCCACCGTCACCTTCCCCGGTACCGCTGCTGTCCACCCCGTCCAGCGCGGCGCCATCGTCGACGTGCCGGGGACCGCCAGGATGCTGGACCGGCTGCTCGGTCACCGCCTGCCCCGCCTCGTCCGCCCATTGGTGGTGATCACCACTCCCGTACTGGACGGCCCCGCCTACCGGGAGCGGGTCCGCAAGGCCGTCGAGGTGCTCCGGCCGCGGGCGGTCCTGACCCCCACCGCCCGCGCCGTCGCCCTGGCCGCGGGCGGTGGGGACCGACCGTACCCGGCCACTGCTCGTGGTGGATGTCGGCGCTCACCTCACCGAAGTCGTACTCCTCGCCGAAGGTGCGGTCTTCGACGCCCGCCGCACCGCCCTGGGCACCATCGACCTCCCCGACGCCGGCGATCCTTCGCAGATCACCGAGGCCGTCTCCACGATGATCGCCTCCATGCTCCGGCAGGACGGCACATCGCTCACCGCCGACGCCCTGAGCCAGGGTGCCCTCCTGGCAGGCGGAGGTGCCCTGCTCCCCGGCCTCACCCGCCAGCTCATCGGCAGCCTGCAAGCACCCCTGCGAGCCGTCCCGGCACCACACACCGCGGCGATCCGCGGTGCCGCCGCACTGCTGCGAAGCGTGGAGGCCCATCCCCCGCCCACGGGGCTTTCTCCGCCCACCTCCGGCCCCGGCCTCCCCTCCCCCTGATCGCTCCCGCCGCTACGGCGGCCGGTGCCGACCCGGTCTCCCGTGGAGACCCGTCGCGACGGCGCCGCACGTGTCGTAGGCCGTCCGGGGCTCCGCCCCGGAGGCGCAACCGTGCCGGAGGCGCACCGCCCTGGGGACCTGGCGGCGCCGATCCGGTCCCGGCGCATCGACCCGGCCCACGTCCGGACCCGGGATCGCTCGCAGCCCCAGCCGCGTCATCGCATGAAGGAGGACGCCATGTCAGGCGAGATACCGCCCGCACAGCCGCCACCTGTTCCCGACCCCCAACAGCAGCACGTGCGCCCAGTGCCCTGGTGGCGCTGGCGACGCAACCCCCTGCGCAGGCGCACCGACCAGTTGCAGTCCTGGATCGCTCTCGGACTGCTCCTCGCCGTACCGCTGGTGGGCGCAGCAGCCATGGTCGTCATCGGCGAAGCCGCCTACCGGCACTACCGGGCGACCTCCGAGCACCAGGCCAAGTCCCGTCACCACACCACTGCGGTTCTTCTGCACGACGCGCCACAGCACCTGGAACCCGGTTCCGACGAGGCGCGGGCAACCCGCTACCCGGCCGAAGTCCGCTACACCGACCCGACCGGAAGGACCCGTACGGGGACGACGGACGTACCGCCCGGGCTTCCCGCGGACAGCACCGTCCGCGTGTGGGTCGGCGAGGAAGGAACGATCACCGAGCCGCCCATGACCTCCCAGGAGGTCCGCAGCCGCTCGATGGGCTGGTCGGCCCTCGCCTTCCTGGCCGTCGCCGCCACCGGTGTCACCGCCTACGGAGCCACCCTCCTCATCCTGCGACGCCGCAACTTCGCCGCTTGGGACGCCCAATGGGCGCAGACGGCGCCCCGGTGGACCGGGTCACCCTGAGCACGACGAGTTCCTCCGGGAGTTCTCGGAACCGCTTCACCAGCGGCTGCGGAGACCACCTTCTCGATGGCGCGGGACGACGACGGTGAAGCATCCGGAAACGTCGATGGCTGCGATCTCTCCCACGTACCCGGAGGACCCTACGGCGAGAGCGACTCACGCTCCTACAAGGGGCGTAATCCGACCCTCGAAACCGAAAAGGCATTCGACCGCCACGCTTACGCTTTGATCACAGGAAACGTGGCCAGGTACGACAAGGTGTATGTGCAGCGGAGCATGGCCGACTTCAACATGCACTCCAAGCGCCGGCATCCCATCCTTCAGACGATTACGTGCGGGCTGTGGGCGGACTTGTCAAGACCTGCCGCTACATGGCGAACTGGGCGGATGGCATCGCCAACTACGCGCATACCGGCTCGGTACGGCTTCAGACAGGAGAGAGCAACCGCAGTCACGCAGTACGGGCATGCGTAAAACCCACGGGTGGGAAGTTCGAATGCACCCGCTGGTTCATCGACCACCACTGATCACCGTAGATCCAACGACCAGTGAGGAAGCCTGTCTCCCTTGCTGGTCGTTACGCGCTCGGCCGTTTCTTGAGGATGGCCTTGCTGAACAGAGGAAGATGGCGGCGACGTGGAGTCCTGCAAGGCAGGCAGTGACGGTCTTGTCGTGTCGGGTGGCCAGGCCGCGCCGCTGCTTGAGGTTGTTGGTGCAGCGCTCGATGGTGTTGCGCTGCAAGGCACGCAGCAGCCTCATTCGGACACCTTCAGCCGGCCGGCCTACTGCCGCGGGAAGCCCCCGCTCCGCTCCCGGTACCAGCGCAGCACCTGCCACCATTCCCTGGTGCATGCGTCATCCGCCGGTCGCACCACTTCGTCGGCCGCCAGACGGAACCGAGTCGATCCTCAGAGCGATGCCCTGAGCCACCATGACTGCAATCTTCGTCACTGAACGGGCCGAACAGCAGTTCACCGAAGCCGAGGATCGCCAATGCAGCAGCTCCTGTCCGCCACAGAACCCACTACCGTCCGCTCCGGACGATTTCGCGTCGCATGGCGGGCAGCTCACGAGCCCGTTGCCGGAGTGTCACGACGGATTCAACTCGTGGCCTACGCCGTGCCCTTGGCCGTCCTTCCTTCCAGTATCTGGCGCCTCCCTGCCGCGTTCGGCGACGGTCGCGGACTCGGCGAGCGGACGTACCTCGTCTTCCTGTCCGTGGTATCCGAACTCTTCGCGTTCGCTGCGATCGGCCTGATCGCTCGCTGGGGTGAAGTGTTCCCGCGCTGGATCCCGTTCCTTCGCGGCCGCCGGGTTCCGAGGAGGGCAGCCGTCCTCCCGGCCACCGTCGGGACCGCGAGCCTCACCCTCCTGTTCACCCTGTTGTTCATCGCAGCCGAGACCAGGGGTACCACGATCCGAGGTGGCGACCTGTCGGCCGACTACCCTGGCCAAGCAGGCGGCTGGGAGGGGGCCTGGTTCTATTTCTGCTACGCGCCGCTGACTCTGTGGGGGCCGCTGCTGGGCGTGCTGACCGTCGCGTACTGGAAACGCCGTTCCGCTGCCGAGAGGACACCTGCGGCAGCGTGAGATCGCCGTCGCCTTCCGATGCCCGCCGGAGATCAAGTGGGCGAGCCGTCGCAACTGCGGGCCGCGTCCAGCACGATCCGCTCGGCCTCCAGTGGTGTCAGGGCCGCCACCGCATCGAGGCGGCGCACCGCCATGGACAGCTCCCCCAGAACGTCGAAGAGCGCGTCGTGATCGAGGACCAACCAGGCCAGGGTGCCCTCCAGCCGGTCGGTACCCAGGCCGGAGAGGCAGGCTTCGACCCGGCGCGGTCCGGTGTGGGGGCCTTCAGCAGGCCGTAGCAACGCGACGCGCCGGGACCGATTGGACCCGCCCCGCCCTTCGGAACATCGCCACAGCCAGTCGCGCTTCACCACCCCCGGCAGAGGCCGAGAGCGCGCTACCGGAACGGACTCGCCTCCTCTCGCGCGGTAGAGTTGAGTTCAACGGGACCTCTGCGGCACCCCGGACGCAATAGTCCGAGGCAGTGCCGGTCTCGTCGTCTCGGTGGCCCAGGTGCTTGTCATCGACGGCACTTCCCTCGGGCCGGGCATCCTGGCCCGCATCCGATTCGTGTGCGACACCGAGCCGATCGGCTCGGCCGCATTTGTCCGTAAGCCAGCGGAACTTTTTGCCGCCGTCCTGGTCGGCTCGCGGAATCCGGCGGTATCTCTCTCTCCCCTCTTCCCATGAAGGACACCCACACCATGAACGATCCGACTCGTATCACCGGCGGCCCCGGGCGCCAGATGCTCGAATACATGCTCGACCACGTCCGGGCCGAGCTGATCGACACAGTGCACGGCCTGTCTGAAACTGAGGCACGCCGCCGCCTCGTCCCGTCCATGACGACGTCGATCGGACTGGTCAAACACGCTGCGTTCGCAGAAAGGATGTGGTTCCAGCACATCCTGGGAGGTTTGCCGGAAGCCGAATGCGACGGTGCCATGGCGGGCGAAGCCAGTTTCGTGGTCAGTGACAATGAAACCGTCGCCGACGTCATCGCCGAATTCGAGCGCGCCGGCAACCGCGCACGAGCGATCGCCGCGGACATCGACCTCGACGCCACCCGGCAACGCCCTGGCTTCGGCACCGTCAGCCTGCGATGGATCTATCTGCTCATGATCCAGGAATTCGCCCGCCACGCCGGGCACAGCGACATCCTGCGTGAGCAGACCGACGCCACCCGCCGGACGTGAGCCAGGCATCCGGATCCCGCCCGGACAACTTCCGGGCGGGCGTCGCAGGTGGCACCGAACCGGCAGTCGCACGCCGGTCGGTCGCGGAAGAGCCGCCCTCGAACCGGGGGCTGCCGGCACGCCGTTAGGGTGCCGTCATGCTTCCGCACGGTCCCGGGTCGTCCCCCGCCGCCCAGCGCCAGGAATGGCAGCAGGCGCTGGTCATCTTGGGCTGCCCGCTGGCCGCCGTGGGGCCCCGACAGCACGAGGACTGGCTGGTGGACGCCGCAGCGGTACTCCAGTTCCGCACCCGCGATCCGCGCGGCTGGCTGCCCGACGCCCACACCAACTGGCCCCAGCGCACCAGGCACTCCCCGCACTACCCCTTCGACCGGCTGGAGCCGCACCACCTCGACCACCATCTGGAACTGCTGACCCACGAGGCGGCGGTCGAACTGACCGCGCTGCACTGGACCGCCACGCCCCACGGCGGCACCCGGCCGCCCGGCGCGCGCGACCCGGTACGGCGGCGCCGGCTGTGGTCGGCGGCCCGCACCCTCCTGGCCCGATTCGGCCCCGACGCGGAGTACGCCACCAACGCCGAGGACCTCAGCGGCGGCACGGATCCCCACTGGTACCGCGACGGCTTCTCCCTCTCCTGCTTCGCGGGGTTGGACGCGCAACGGGACGGCATCATCACGGACTTCGGCATCCTGGCGGCCTCGAACACAGAGGTCGGAGCGTTCTGGAACTTCTTCATCGACTGATTTCTCGGCGTACTCGGCCGGCCAGATGGGCCCCTGAATGGGGACCCGAGCAGCACCGCTCCGTCCTTGAGCAACCGCGGATCCTCCGGGTCATCCCACGTCGGTCCGCCATGCGCGGTCGGCGCCGACCAGTCGTCGTACCTGACGTCTTCCCCGTCGGTGACCGTCTCGCCCGCATCGGGTGCCGGACGGCAGTTCTGTCCTGGCCCGTTGGGCGTTCACGTCAACTCCGGCCGGGTACGGTGCGGCGCCCGCGTCGAGCAGGACGAGCGCGACCTGCCGGAGCGTACCTCTTCGGGACGCTGTTCGGTCAGACGTACGAGGGCTCGGCCGCACGAGGCCGCGGGCGGACCGCAACGCATGGACGATGCACAGGATGCCGGCCGCGTTGAAGGCCACATTGCTGGGAGTGGCAGCGCACGGCCTCCCCTGAGATGCATTTCGGTCCTGCTGGTCCCGCTCACGCAGCCTCCGGGAACTGCGGTGGGGAGTCGAACGGCGTGTACACCATGGGGTACTGCCAGAAGGGCAGCAGTAAGGTCAAGGTCAGCTACGTGGGGGAAGGCGACAGGGTCACCGTCTGGGACGAGTTCAACAACAACCGGTGGACCGGTCGCCTACGTCAAGGTCGCGGGTGCTGGAACAGCCCGATTCACCAGCCATGGCAAAAAGATCAACCGCTACGGAAGCCAGGGCTACGACGAGGGCAAGTCCGTCAAGGTGCAGGTGTGCACCTCAAGACCGTCCGGCGCCGTGTGCTCGGATTGGAGCCCAGTGGGCAAGACCTGACCGGGCAGCACGCAACGGCGCCGGAACGCGCGGGGAGCTCCACGCTCCACCCACGGGCCGCATGGCTCAGTCGCGAGCCCGCACCGCAGGGGGCACCCGCCCTGCAACTCCGTAGGCTTCATCGGGACCTGAAGACCATTTTCTCCTGCGGGCGGACAACGCTGCGGCGGCGATGACCCAGTGGCGGCGGTCCGGCCGGTGCCAGGGCCGCACTTCGACACGTGCCCAGTCGTAGATCCGCAGGCCGTGAGCCCCGCTACCGCAGGAACGGCGCTTCCATTGCTGCCGGGCAAGCCGCCCATGCACAGCATCCAGTTCACCTGCCCACGACCTGACGGACGGCAAGCGCCGTTGCAGTACTGGCGCCTGCACGACGCGCTGGTGGTTCCACCGACAGCACCGAACGGGCAAGCCCCTCACATCACATGGGCATCTGCGACCTCGGCCTCGCGGCCTCTGCTGTCGACGTCGACTCGGCCGGAGTCTGGTCCTGCCCGGTCTCGCCCCCTGGATCCAGGACCTCACCGACGCGAGAGAGGGCGACAGCCCATTCCTCCCACTCCAGTTCGGCCCTCCTGAACTCGGCCTGCATGCTGTCGGTCCTCCTCCCCCCAGGCCCAGGACTAACGGCACCCACAATCCCCACAGAAGCGATGACACGACAGTCCACCACTCCCACAGAAGCCCCGCCTCTCCTTGAGCAGCGGAAACGCAGCCCTCAAGCGCGGAAAGACGACAACGTCCCAGTCGATTCGTCGCGGCCGACCGTCCTCCAGCGCACGACCAGCGAGGCGAACCGCCCAGCTCGATTCATATGTGCTTCCAGGCCGACGACTTCGACGCGGTGTACGCACGCATGAAGGAGGCCGGGCACGACTTCCCCGGCACGGCTACGCGTTCCGCGCGGGCGGGGGTCATCCCGAGGAAGCGCTCGGCACCGAGGTCATGTGCTTCGACGACCCGGGCGGCGCGGTTCTGAAACTCATCCGGTCCCGGAGCGGATTCGTCCGCTGACGCCCGGGCGCCGGCTCACGCCGGGTGGATGGCGCCCTGCAGCTCGTGGACGGCCTTGACGAGGGGGGCGAGTGCGGGGTCCTCGGCTGCCTCGTCCAGGGCCTTGCGCAGGGCGGTGTTGTGGGTGGGCCGGGCCTCGTCCAGCAGGCGCATGCCGGCCTCGGTCACATCCGTGTAGATGCCGCGGCGGTCCGTGGGGCACAGGTAGCGCGAGAGCAGCCCGCGCTCCTCCAGCCGCGTCACCAGCCGTGTGGTGGCGCTCTGGCTGAGCACGACGGAGTCGGCGACCTGGCGCATCTGCAGGTGGCCGCCCTCGCCGTCGTGCTGCCGGCTGAGCACGTCCAGCAGCGAGTACTCGCGGGCGCTCAGCTTGTGCCCCGCCTGCAGCGCGCGTTCGACGCAGCTCTCGATGCGGCCGTGCAGCAGTGAGAGAGCCGACCAACTGTGCGCCAGTGCGGTCATCGCCGGGTCGGTGGCGGTCATGAGCAGCTCCCTCGGTCGGGTCTTGCGAGCGGTGTGCGGCACCGGCAGGGGACTGTCGGGCGTATCACTCAGTCCACTATACCCGCGTTTGCAATTATCCAGCGCGTGCAATTATTGTGGACGCACTTAAGGCGCCAGCGCACCTTCATGGCCGCGCCTTCCGCTCCGGGCTCATCGCCCCATCCCCTCCCCCCTTGCACCGTCAAAGGACCCTTGTCATGCCGCTCGCACTGCTGGCCCTGGCCATAGGCGCCTTCGGAATCGGCACCACGGAATTCGTGATCATGGGGCTGCTGCCCCAGGTCGGCGCGGATCTCGGGGTATCGGTTCCCACGGCCGGCCTCCTGGTCACCGGCTACGCCCTCGGCGTCATGATCGGCGCGCCGATCATGACCGTCCTGGGCACCAAGATCTCCCGCAAGAGCATGCTCATGCTGCTCATGGGCCTGTTCATCCTCGGCAATCTCGTCTCCGCCGTCGCCCCCGTCTTCGCCGTCATGCTGATCGGCCGGGTGGTGGCCTCGCTGGCCCACGGTGCCTTCTTCGGCATCGGCTCCGTCGTCGCCGCCGAACTGGTGGCGCCGGAGAAGAAGGCCGGCGCCATCTCGATGATGTTCACCGGCCTGACCGTGGCCAACGTCGTCGGCGTGCCCCTGGGTACGTTCGTGGGGCAGAGCGCGGGCTGGCGGGTGACCTTCGTGCTCGTCGCCGCGCTCGGTGTGCTCGGCCTGGCGGGCGTCGCCAAACTGGTGCCCGACATGCCCAAGCCGGAGGGCGTGCGGCTGCGGCACGAGGTCGCCGCCTTCAAGAACACCCAGGTCGTGCTGGCCATGGCCATGACGGTGCTCGGCTTCGGCGGCGTGTTCGCCGCGATCACCTACATCGCGCCGATGATGACCGACGTCGGCGGCTTCGCCGAGTCCTCCGTCACCTGGCTGATGGTGGTCTTCGGGCTCGGCATGGTGGCAGGCAACCTCATCGGCGGCCGGTTCGCCGACCGCAAGCTGATGCCGATGCTCTACACGGCCCTGGGCGGCCTGGCGCTGGTCCTGCTGCTGTTCACCTTCCTGGCCTCCGTCCAGGTCGCGGCCATCGCGGCCGTCTTCCTCATCGGCGCCCTCGGCTTCGCCACCGTCCCGCCGCTGCAGAAGCGGGTCCTGGACCACGCCCACGGCGCCCCCACGCTGGCCTCGGCGGCCAACATCGGCGCCTTCAACCTGGGCAACGCGCTGTCCGCCTGGCTCGGCGGCATGGTGATCTCCGCCGGTCTCGGCTACACCGCACCCAACGCCGTCGGCGCCGTCCTGGCCGCCGCCGCGCTGGTGCTGGCCGTGGTCTCGCACCGGATGGAACTGCGCCCCTCCCGCGGCGCGGCAAAGACCCCCGACCGCGAGTCCATCGGCCCCAGCGCCGATGCCGCAGGCCTCGCACCCGCGGATCTCGCCTCCGCCACGGCTGCCGGCCCGGCCGCCGACTCCGGCGCCCTTCCGGCCGTGGCGTGCACCGCCCGCTCCTGACCGCCGCGACAGGCGGACGTCCATCACCCACCGCAGGAAGTGACCCATGAGCACCACCGTGACCCCACTGACCACGGCCGACGCCGAGACCCTCATCGCCGCGGCCCGCCGCGCCACCGACGAGGCGGGAGTTCCCGTCAGCATCACCGTTCTCGACGCCGGCGGCCACCTGCTTGCATTCCGCCGCGATGAGCGCGCCGTGCTCATCTCCGGTGAGACCAGCACGGCCAAGGCCTACACCGCCCTGCAACTGAACGCACCGACCGCCGAGGTGGCCGACCTGGTCAAGCCGGGCGGGCCCTTCCACTCGCTGCCCACCGCGCTGAACAAGCCCCTGCTGTTCATCGCGGGCGGGGTGCCCGTCCACCGCGACGGCCAGCTCATCGGCGCCCTCGGGCTCGGCGGTGGCGCCCCCGAGCAGGACCACGGATTCGCCCAGGCCGCACTCCAGGCGCTCTGACCAGCACCGACCAGTACCCCAGCTCCCCAACTCCCCAGCACCACCGAAAGGCCCCCTCTCATGACCTCCATCCCGAACGTGACGCTCAACAACGGCGTGGTCATGCCGCAGCTCGGCTTCGGCGTCTTCCAGGTCCCCGACGAGGAGACCGCCCCAGCCGTCGCCGCCGCCCTCGAGGCCGGTTACCGCAGCATCGACACCGCCGCGGTCTACGGCAACGAGCGCGGCGTCGGCCAGGCCCTCAACGCCTCCGGCCTCCCCCGCGAGGACCTCTTCATCACGACCAAGCTGTGGAACGACGACCAGGGCAAGGACAAGGCCCTGGCCGCGTTCGACGCCTCCCTGGACAAGCTCGGCCTCGACTACGTCGACCTCTACCTGATCCACTGGCCCACCCCGGCCCGTGATCTGTACGTGGAGACCTACAAGGTGCTGGAGGAGGTCCTGGCGAGCGGGCGCACCCGCGCCATCGGTGTCTCGAACTTCCGGGTCCCCGACCTGCGGCGGCTGAAGGACAACACCGGTGTCACCCCGGCCGTCAACCAGATCGAGCTGCACCCCGCGCTCCAGCAGCACGAGCTGCGCGCCTTCCACGCCGAGCACGGCATCGCCACCGAGGCGTGGAGCCCGCTGGCCCAGGGCGCGGTCCTCAAGGACGAGCCGATCGTGAAGATCGCCGGATCGCACGGCGTGTCCCCGGCGCAGCTGGTGCTGCGCTGGCACCTGCAGAGCGGCAACATCGTGATCCCCAAGTCCGTCACCCCCGAGCGCATCCGGCAGAACCTCGACGTCTTCGGCTTCGAGCTGAGCGATGCCGACATGTCCGCCATCGCGGGCCTGGACCGCGGGCTGCGCACCGGTCCGGACCCCGACACCCTCAACTGACCACCACCCCGGACGCCCCGAGCGCCCGCCCCGCCCCCTGCGTCACGGGGACGGGCGCGCGGGGCACCTGCCGTATACCGGCATCGATATACGTACCGCGGCATCGACCTCCCTTCGGTATCGATGACGCACCGCCGCACACCCTCGACGAGGAGGAACCATCGTGCAGATCGACCTTTCCGGCCGCACCGCCCTGGTCACCGGCTCCACCCAGGGCATCGGATACGCCATCGCCGTCGGCCTCGCCCGCTCCGGAGCCCGGGTCGCCGTCAACGGCCGGGGCACGGAGCGCGTCACGGACGCGGTGGACCGGGTGCGCGCCGACTCCGGCAGCGACGACGTCATCCCCGCCGTGGGCGACCTGGCGACCGAGGAGGGTGCCGCTGCCGTATTGGAGGCGGTCCCCAGGGTCGACATCCTGGTCAACAATCTGGGCATCTTCGGCTCCGCCGCCCCGCTGGAGATCGACGACGCCGAGTGGCGCCGCTACTTCGAGGTGAACGTCCTCTCCGCCGTCCGGCTCATCCGCGCCTGTCTGCCCGACATGACGGAACGGGGCTGGGCCCGAATCCTCAACCTCGCCAGCGACTCGGCCGTGGTCGTCCCTGCCGAGATGATCCACTACGGCATGACCAAGACCTCGCTGCTCGCCGTCAGCCGCGGCTTCGCCAAGGAGGCGGCCGGTACGGGCGTAACGGTCAACTCCGTCATCGCCGGACCGACGCACACCGGCGGCGTCGAGGGCTTCGTCCGCGAGCTGGTCGGCGACGAGCTGCCCTGGGACGAGGCACAGCGCGAGTTCATGATCAAGCACCGTCCGCAGTCACTGATCCAGCGCCTCATCGAGCCCGAGGAGATCGCCCACCTGGTCGTCTACCTCTCCTCGCCCTTCGCGTCCGCGACCACCGGCGGCGCCCTGCGCGTCGACGGCGGCTACGTCGACTCGATCCTGCCCTGAGCGGCCCGGCACCCGCCGGTTCCTGGCACGCGGCCCGGTTCCCGGTTCCCCGGTTCCCGCCGGTGGCCGGGGCGTCCTTCGCCTGAGCCCGAGGACGCCCCGGCCACCGGCCGTTTCCATAGCGCACGACATCAGCACACGACGTCAGCGCACGACATTGCCGCCGTACGCGTTTAGTCAGCGTTTACATTTACCTGCGTCCGCAAATACCGTCGTACGCAAGAAAGGCTGCGCAGGACCCACGGGGAGGCACCGAGCGGCTCGCCACCACGTACGAAAAGGAACTCTCCTGATGAGCCTCACCCACCTGCTGCCCGGTTCGCTGGGCTTCGGTACCGCCCCCATGGGCAACATGTTCCGCGCCATCCCCGAGGACGAAGCGCAGGCCACCCTCCAGGCCCCGTTCCCCGTCACCGGCTACGCGCTGATCATGCTGGCTGCAGCACGGGTCTCGGGGTTTCTGGCCGCCCGCCCCCGCGTCATGGCCGCTCAGCGGTTCACGGCAGGCGGCCTCCTCGGCGCCTTCGCCGAGCCGAGTCGATCGGAGCCGGTATCGCGGGAAACGGTCGCACTGCGGTTGGAGGCACTCACCCATCCGGTACGACTGAGGCTGCTGCGCACCCTGGCCCACGGCCCGCACACCACCGGCGAGCTGGCCCACACCTGGGAACTTTCACTCCCGGAGGTGTCCCGCCACCTTGCCGTCCTGCGCCGCGCGGGCCTGCTCACGGCCCGGCGGCACGGTCGCTACCTCCGTCATACCCTCCATCTGCCCGACCTGACGGCGCTGGGCAGCGATCTGCTGGCAGCCATACTGCGCTGAGTAGCTTCGATGAGACGGGCCCAAATGGTCTCCACCCGGGTCGGGGCCGGCCGACAGAACGCGTCCCGGCAGCCCTCCCCGAGTCGCGTCGAGAGGGACTGAGACGTCCCTGAAGAGAAGGCACCGGCCGAGGCCTTGCAATCTCGGCAGTTCGTCGCCGATATTCGCTCGCCACCGCAGCGGGTGCTGTCCATACTGCGGCAATGGATCCGGTAATTCTCGAGACCGACCGCCTGGTGCTCAGAGCCTTCACCTCCGCCGACGTGGATGCGGTGTACGAGGCTTGCCAGGACGAGGAGATCCAGTTCTATACGCCGGTGCCGGTGCCGTACCGGCGTGCGGACGCCGAGAAGCGCATCGGTGAAGAGCTGCCCGCGGGCTGGAGCACAGACAAGAGCTACACCCTCGGGGCCTTCCGCAAGGACAGCGGCGCCCTGGTCGGATCGTACTGCCTGTTCATCGTCATGCCCGGCGTTTGGGAGATCGGCTACTGGGCGGTCAAAGAGCAGCGTGGCCACGGGTACTCGGTCGAGGCCGCCCGGGCGCTGTGCGACTGGGGCTGGGCCACCCTCGACGTTCACCGCATCGAATGGTGGGCCATGGTCGGGAACCTCGGATCCCGGGCCGTCGCCGAGAGGCTCGGCTTCACCGTCGAGGGAACCCTACGTAACCGCGCCATTGCCAACGACGGCAAGCCGCACGACTGGTGGATCGGCGGTCTGCTGAAACCCTGAGGCCAGGTGTCAGTTCGATCGGGGCGGACGCGTGGCCGACCCGATTCGTTCAGGTGATGCACTGACATTCTCCGGGTACGGGCTTGAATTGCTTCTGGGAAAGGCAGTGGAACAGGTGAGCGAGCCTGGCGTCGGCGTAGGGGATCCGGTGCCGGGCCGAGGCGAAGCCCACCAGGATCTGGGCGACCGCCAGACACAGCAATGCGCTGTCCGTGAGCGTCGGAGGTCACCCGATCCGGCGTCAAGGGGCCATATGGTCGTCGACGAACACGTACAGTGCCGCCAGAAGGGCGTCCAGGTCAGAAGTCATACTCAGGCCCGCAGGCGCCCTTCGCCATGGCTACGGTTCAGCACAGACATCGGCCTCCTTCACCCAGGCCGCCGCCATCCCGAGCCGGTCTGCCGGGACGAGCCATCGGCGCCTCTCGCGACGAGGTGATTGGGTAGCGCTCCAAGAAAGCGGCCCCTGCCCTGGCTGCTTACGCCTCACCTCGCCCGGCGTTCCGCGTTGGTTCCTGTGCTGAACCCCCGACCAGGCACCCGGTCCTCCCAGTTTCTGCTGGAAGGAGTCACGTCTTCTTCCGCCCGCCGTACGGAAGAACACGCCGTACGCCGTCAAAACCGACACGTCAGCCATCAGCCCATCGGAGAAGGGGCGCGTGCGGCGGCCGATCCCGTGGCGGCGGCCCGCCGGGGAGTGGGTCAGGCCTTCTCCAGAATCGTCTTCAGCTCCGACATCATCATGATCCAGCCGCCGCTGACCCCCTCGAGCATCTTGGAGTCGGCCGAGGTGAAGCCGTCGTGGGTGATGGTCAGCTTCACGCCCAGTTCCGGCTCCTCGGCGGGCTCGATGTCGAAGGTGACCTTCGAGCGCTCCTTGGCCGCCTCGGCGAACTCCGCGTCGCTCATGCCGAACATCTCCTGGTGCATCGGCTGCAGCGTGTGCCAGGTATACGCGAGCCGCTTGCCGGGCTCCGCCTCGGTGACAACCTGGCCGAGGTCCTGCGGATCGCCGCCCTCCTCGACCGGCCACAGCACCTTCGAACCGACCTTCCAGTCGGAGGAGGGCGCCCAGCCACCGTGGTACTGCTTCAGGAACTCCGGGCTGGTGAGCCCCTCCCAGAGTTTCTCGGGCGTGGTGTGGATGTAGATCGTATAGACGAACTCGGGCCTACTCATCGCCGTTCCTTCCAGGGCCTGCTTCAAATTGCTGAGCGCGGCCATCCGACCCCGCTCGTACTGGCCGATCCAGCGGTCGGCCATATCGTGGATGGGCACGGGATTGAGGTAGTGCAGCCTCTCCCGGCCGTGCCGGACCACCGTGATCAGACCCGCGTCCTCCAGCACCGACAGATGCTTGGACACCGCCTGCCGGGTCATCTCCAGCCCCGCACACAGTTCGAACAGGCTCTGCCCAGCCCTCTCGTTCAGCCGGTCCAGCAGCCGCCTCCGACTCGCGTGCGCGAGCGCCTTGAACACCTCGTCCATGCCATTCCACCCCCTCCCTCATCACATTGGCAACCAATTGGTTGCATGTCAAACAGGCGAGTGGCGCGTGATGTGACAGTCAGTTGTCATAACACCACGCAGAGATCACGACATTTACGCAGGGCGGGCCTTGCGTGGGATGAGTCGCCCGGCCATGCCAGGAAAGTGCGGCCCGTGACCTCGGCCGCACCAAGCCGGCCGTGCTCGCCAAGCAGCGGAACTCCCGCCGCCGAGGCAAAACCGTTGGATCACACACGTTCACACAACCGACGGTGCCTTCCCGGCGTCACCGGGGCGTTCGCATGCCCTGCCGCAGCGCCCCCTCGGGACCCCACTCCTGGCTGATCACTTGGCCGGTCAGATGAGAGGTGAGGTAGCCGGCGAGAGTGAAAGCGGCGGACAGCCAGTGCCATGAGCTCGCTCAGCAGGCCGAGTTCGGGAATGTCGACACACTGCTGCGGAGATGACCAGTGACGAAGACCGCTCCCAGGCTCATGCCGCTTTCGTGCATGGCGACGGCGACAGGCAAGCATGCCGAGGACATCGTGAGCGGCCTTCCGGCCTTCCTGGGCAGCCCAGGTTGGGTCCGTCGTCAAATACCTCGACATCGGTCGTGGTGATCGGGGACGCTTCGCACGATGACCAGAATCGACGACACGCCGCCCGCGTGGGACGAGCGCACCCAGCTCACCACGTTCCTCGACTACGCACGTGACACCGCCCGCGCCAAGTCCGAGGGCGTCTCTGCGGAGAACGCCCGCAAGGCGCTCCTGCCGGGCTCCCCTCTGATGACCATGAGTGGAGTGATCAACCACCTCCGCTGGGTCGAGTACTACTGGTTCCAGGTGGTCTTCCTCGGGGAGGAAGATCGGGGCCCCTGGACCGAGGAGGACCCCGACCGCGAGATGCGTATCGCTGTCGACTTCCCGCTCACACAGTTGCTCGACGAATACGCGGAACAGAGCGCCCGCTACCGGGAGCTGGTCGCCGGGAACGACCTGGACAAGCAGGCCCAGCGAGCTGTCCGCGACGGTCTCCACGTCGACCTGCGCTGGATCCTCCTGCACCTCACCGAGGAGACGGCCCGCCACAACGGCCACCTGGACATCATGCGCGAGATGCTCGACGGTACGACCGGCGACTAGATCCGGCGGAGATCATGGTCGGAGCCGGAGCCGGATCCGGCCGGGTTGGGCCGGATCCGGCCGGATTGGGTCGGGTCGGGTCGGGTCGACGGTGCCGGGGACGGTGTTCTTGATCTGGCGTCGTCGCAGGTGGCGGCTGTTTCGACGGGAGGAGTACGCCTTGTCGCCGCCGAGATGGTCGGGCGTCAGGAGCTGCGCGGAGTGATCGGAGTGACCAGCCCGGTTTCGTAGGCGAGGACCACGAGCTGGGCGCGGTCGCGGGCGTGGAGCTTGGCCATCGCCCGGTTGATGTGGGTCTTGGCAGTCGCCGGGCTGATGACCAGGCGGCCGGCGATCTCGTCGTTGGACAGACCGCGTGCGGCCAGGGCGACCGTCTCGCGTTCGCGGCTGGTCAGCTCCTCCGGCCCGCTGCCGATGCGGGCGGGCGGCGGCTGGGTGACGTATCGATCGATGAGCTTGCGGGTGATGGTGGGTGCGAGCAGGGCGTCGCCGCGGGCGGCGACGCGTACGGCGTGCAGGAAGTCCTCCGGCAGGATGTCCTTGACCAGGAAGCCGGCGGCGCCGGCGCGCAGCGCGTCGAAGACGTACTCGTCCATGCCGTAGTTGGTCAGCATGACGACGTGTACGTCGGCCAGGGTCGGGTCCGCGGCGATGCGCCGGGTCGCTTCGATGCCGTCCATGAGGGGCATCTGGATATCGATGAGAGCGACATCGGGCAGCCGTTCCTTGACGAGGGCCAAGCCCTCTTGGCCATCGGCGGCCTCGGCCACCACCTCGATGTCGTCCTCGAGGTCGAGCAGCGCGCGGAAGCCGCTGCGGATGAGGGGCTGGTCATCGACCAGCAGGACCCGGATCACGATGCTCCGTCCGTGGGGAGTTCGGCCTGGACAGTGAAGCCGCCCGCGCTGCGCGGCTCGGTGCGCAGGCGGCCTCCCAGTGCCGTGACGCGTTCGCGCATGCCGAGCAGCCCGAGCCCGGGCGCCGGTGCGGGATGCAAGGTGGCCTTTCCGTTGTCGTCGACGCGGATGGCGAGAGTGCCCGGCCGGTGGTCGATGAGCACTGAGGCCGTGGTTGCCGCGGCGTGCCGGGCGACGTTGGTGAGGGATTCCTGAACGATCCGGTACGCGGTACGGCTCACCGCGGCGGGCACGTCGTGCGGGTGTCCTTCTATCGTCAGCGTCACGTCCAAGCCGGTCCCTTGGAACCGCTTCACCATGTCGGGGATGTGGCCGAGTCCGTGCGGTGGAGTGGTGTCGTCGTCGCGCAGCGCCTCGAGGGTCGCGCGCAGCTCCCGGCTCGCCTCCCGGCCGGCTCCCTGGATCGCGAGCAGCGCCTCCGGCACCTGTTCGCCGCGGCGCCGGGCCACGTGGACAGCAACTTCCGACTGCACCTTGATGACCGAGATCTGGTGGGTGAGCGCGTCGTGGAGCTCCCGCGCGATGCGCAGCCGCTCCTCGTCGGCCCGGCGCCTGGCGGTCTCCTCGCGGGTGCGCTCGGCTTCGTCTGCCCGGTGTTCGGCCTGCCGCACGGCCTCCCCTGCGGCGTACGCAGCGACAAGCCAGGCGAGTTCAAGGGTGTTCCGAGCCTGCCCCACGACCTCGCGCAAGGACCCGGCATGAAGGTCCAGGGCCACGAGGTGGAGCACGACCAGCAGGCCCACGGAGACGGCCAGCGTGCTGGCCCGGTGCCCGGCGCGTACTGCGCCATAGACCGCGACCAGGTACGAGACGGCCAGCACCTCGAACCCGGCTCTCAGGTAGCCCGCCGCGCACAGCCCGGTGACGACCAGGACCACGAGCGGCGCCCGGCGGCGCGCGGCCAGCGTCAGACCGCCGGCGGCCAGCAGCGCGGAGCCGAGCAGCTCGGGCCCCCCGGACGGATGCGGCCCGGACAGCCCGGCGCTCAGCAGCAGCGCCGCCACGCCCAAGGCGGTCACCCAGTCGGTGACTCCGGCCGGGACAGCGAACCGTCCGTTGTTCATGGGTGCACCGTAGCCGGACGCGGTTGTGGGCGAGTCCGGCTCCTGGACGAGCGCTTGGCTACCGCGTACGCGGTACCGGCACTCCCCCCTGCCGCCGCCGCGGTATCCGGATCCCGCGGCGGTGGCAGAGGGGAGTGCCTGCATCCGCTGGACGACAGGCGGGAGGGGCGACGCGCATGCTCACACGGCACATGGAACTTCGGATGCGGCAAGCGAGAAGAAGGAGAGCAGTATGAGCGCTTCAGCGGCACTGATGGCGGCTGCCGAGGGTGGGGTCATCGGCGACGGGCGAACAGGCGCCAACCTGGCCCTCGGAGTGGGGGCGCTCGGGCTGGCCATCGGCTGGCTGGCCGTGGCCCGCGTCGGCCGCCGGATCAGCACCGGAAACGCGCGCGCCGGCGGGTCGGCGGCCATCGCGGTCGGAACGGTCGGCGTGGTTCTCGCGGTGCTGCACCTGGCCACCGCCAGCGGCGGTCCGGGCACCGGCAACGGACTCGTCGGCGCGATCGTGGCCGTCCCGCTGGGGCTGGGCGCCGTGCTCCTCGGCCGCCGGGCTCTGACCCGCTGCCACCGCGCCGGTCGGCCCGCCGACCGGGTGACTGGCTGACCGGCACCCGTCTACGACGTGCGTGCGGCCACCGCGCGCCGTACCCGTAGGCGGCGACACCGACGGCCGGCACCGCGCCCCGGAGCCCGTCGCCTCCAGGTGAGCGAGTCCCGGTCGGACACACCCCCTTCGTCACGGGTCGAACATCGGCTTCGGCGTGAGCTTGAGGTCGTTCTTCCTGTGACGGGGCGGGGTGATCTGAGCGCCGTCTGCCGCCGCATGGACGAGGGACTGCTGCCCGATACCAAGCCGTCATCGAAGAAGTCCGCAACTCACCAACCGAACCGCATGAGAGCCCATACGCTGCACGGGCGGACGCAAGAAGAAGCCAACAGTCCCCACAACACACCCCGAGGAGAGCCAGATGGCGGTGTATGTCAGCAGCGAGATCCTCGAACACATCTCAGAGGCCGAGGCGGGCCGGCACGCCCGCACTCGCACCTACACCTGCGGCGCATGCTCCGCGGTCAGCGACGCGAGCACCGAACCGGGCGTCGCGGTCCTCTCTGTCAGCCCCGAGATGTCGCAGCTGAGCACCGTCCATGAACGGTGTGTACCCCCTCAGGTGGTCCGCCGCTGTCCCAGCGGAAGCCTGGGGATGTCCACAAGTACTGACCTCGTTTCCCGGGCCATCACCATTCCCGCCCCCGGCGGCAACCGACCCGCCCTTCTGTTGGCCTGGGAAGAGTCCGTCACGCTACTGGCCCCTTCCCCTTCAGCCGACGATGTTCCGTTCTCACCGGTACAGCGGTTCCTCATCGACCAAGGTCTGCACCGGTTCTTCGCCCTGGGCAAGCGCCCTCCGGAGTCGCCCGGCTGGCTTGTGCGGCAAGGCCCAGCCGATGCCCTCCAGATCGACGGACCCGGACACCGGCAGCTCGAGGACGGCCGCATGACCGCCCCTGCCGCCTGGCGGTCGCTGGTCGCAGAGGCTGGTGAGGTGACGCTGCTGGTGGGCCAACTCGACCACGAGACCCTGTACGCCAACCAGCCGTCATGGACGGCGTACGGACAGGCACTACGCGGAGGGCGCCTGGTGGCCGGGACCGTCAAGGTCACGCTCCTTTGAACAGATGCGCAGCTGTGTCCCTTCCCCGGTGCGCTCCGCTGAGGATTTCTCAGCGCGAGTTGAGACGCGGTGCCCCCAAGCCGCCGCACGCTGAGGCGTCCGCCGGACATCGAACGTGGTCGACGCCGTCAGAAGAGACGCAGCCTAGCTCCAGTCGACCGTGAGGCCATCGCGCTCGAAGGTCTCCTCGACACCGGCCCAGTCCTCCACCCACTCATTTGCGCAATTGACGCTCATGTCGATGTCGTCGGCGATGCGGATCACGACACCTGTGGACTCCCCGGGCTCCTCCTCCCCTCCCGGCAGGTCACACATCTTGTCGACCCGGATGTGGCGGCCCCGGTTCCTGCCGGACGCGATGCGTCCCACCACGCCGAAACGGGGTGTGACGCCCGCATACTTCGCGATGATGCCGGAACGGTCCGGCACCGCTGCCACCTGAAGACGGTCCGCCGGGACCGAGAAGTGCAGGTCCACTGGGACGCGGCGGCCGAACAGCTCAACCAGAGCCTTGGCCCGCATCGAACCGATCGGCTCTGTGATCACTGCCTGCAGCGTCATGAACGGGCCGTCAGTGATGGTGACGACGGCTCCACGTCCAATGGATGGGCCGGGCACAGCCGCTTCTCCTCCTACGCAAGCGAGCGTTGTTCGCCCGGGCAGCGTACCGGGGCGCCCCGACACAGCAGGGCCCTGCCGGGCACCGGGCTCACATCTCAACGTGCTGCACACCGCCAGTGGGCGAAAGCAACCGCAGGCGAGAGCACCGGCATCGGGATCGGGTCGCAAGAACCCGCACCTTCTCCTCGCGGCCCCCTGGCCTTCGGCACCGAGCCGGTACCACGCTGCGCCCCGCGAGATCACAGGAGGTCGGTCGTGTCGTCGGGCGGCAGGGCAGCAGGGCGGCAAAGGGGCGGTGGGTGAAGACGCGCCGCCTGGCGTTGCCGGGCGACCACCACGGCGCCCGTGTCACGACCGCCCAGAAGCCTTCCTCACCCTGCGAGGGCTCGAAGCGACAGCCCGGGGCCGGCCCAGCACCTGCGGCCGGCCCCCTGCCGATCAGCAGAGCCAGAGTCCGGAGCACTGTCAGGAGACGCCGGAGCACTGTCAGGTGCCGCCCGTTCGCACCGGCGGCAGCACCTCGTCGAGCGCCGGGTCCACTGTGTTCAGGGCCTGTTGGCCGGCGGTCAGTGATTCGTACACGAAGTGCACCACCGCGTCATCGATGCCGCAGAAGCCCGAGATGCCCTCCCGCAGGGTGCGGGAGACCACCTCGTCCCAGCCGAGTTCGGTGAACTGCTCGCGTCCGTAGCTGACCAGGCTGAGCCAGAGCATCCGCTTGCCGTGCAGCCGCGGTCGGCTGCCGCCGTAGGCGAGGCCGTGGTTCCACACGCGGTCGATCCAGCCCTTGAGGACGGCGGGGAGGCCGAACCACCACAGCGGGAAGACCACCACGATCACATCGGCCGCCTCCACGCGGGCCATGTGGGCGTGGACCTGGGGTGAGTACGACTTGTCCGGGTCTGCCCAGTCCGGCTCGTCCGCCGGAGTCATCCGGGGGTCGAAGTCCTCCGCGTGCAGATCGAGGAGGTCGACACCGAAGCCGTCGCGCGTCAGCCGCTGCTTGGCCCGGTCGGCGAGTTGGGCGGTCAGCGAATCCGCGCGAGGGTGGGCGAGGACCAGCAGGGCGCGCGGGGAGTGCGCGGTGGTCAGCGGGGAGCGCGGGGCCATCAGTTGCTCTCCAACCGGACGAGCATCTTGCCCGTGTTGGCGCCGCGCAGCACGCCCAGGAATGCCTCGGGGGCCTGCTCGATCCCCTCGGCGACGGTCTGCTCCGTACGCAGCGTGCCGTCTGCCAGCCAGCCCGCCGCCTTGCCGGTCCACTCCGGGAAGAGGTCGAAGTGGCTGGTGACGAGCATGCCGCGCAGGGTGACCTCGTGTGTGGCGGCGCGGAAGAGGTTGTCGGGTCCGGGCACGGGCGCCGTGGCGTTGTAGCCACTGATCGCACCGACCATGGCGATCCGTCCGCCGGGGCGTATCGCGCCGATGGCTGCCTGCAGGTGGTCGCCGCCCACCGCGTCGAGGTAGACGTCGATCCCGTCGGGTGCCGCCTGTGCGAGCTGCTCGTCCAGGTTTCCCAGCCGGTGGTCGACGGCCGCGTCGAAGCCGAACACGTCGAGGAGTTTCTTCGTCTTCTCCGGGCCGCCGGCCGAGCCGATCACTCGTGCCGCTCCCAGCTTCCGGGCCAGCTGTCCGGCCACGCTGCCGACCGCGCCGGCTGCGGCCGAGACGAAGACGACGTCCTTCTCGCGGACCGGAGCGGTTCGGGTCAGCGCGGCGTAGGCGGTCAGACCGGTGGTGCCGAGGGGGCCGAGATATGCCGTCGGCGGGGCGATCGTGGTGTCGACGACGGTGGCTGCCGTCGCGTCCAGGACGGCGTACTCGCGCCAGCCCAGGAAGTGCGAGACGGCCGCTCCGACCGGCACGGAGGCTGCGCGGGAGGCGATCACTTCACCGACGGCGCTGCCTTCCAGGGCACCGCCGAGCTCGAACGGCGGGATGTAGGAGGGTGCGTCGTCCATCCGGCCGCGCATGTACGGGTCGACGGACATCCAGGTGTTGCGGACCAGGATCTGCCCCTCGCCGGGGTCGGGCAATTCGGTGCGGGCCAGTGTGAAGTTCTCACGCACCGGCTCCCCTACGGGACGCGAGGCAAGTCGGATTTCACGAGATGAGACGGACATGGGACTACCTCCGGGCAATGTGTGCGACGGGTTTTCATGACCTGCTGACGGGTCTTGATGACCTGCTGTGGCCACGGACAGCACAGTGCCCGGGCCCACGCACGAACTGCTGACACACCACGCACGGACACCGGTTAACGTGCTCACATGCGATTCGAGGTGCTGGGGTCCGTCACGGTCCGTACAGCTGACGGAGCCCCGGTTGCCGTGCCCGAAGGCAAGGTCCGCGCGCTGCTGGCCGATCTGCTGGTGCACCTCGGTCGGCCGGTGCCGGTGGACCGGCTCATCGACGACCTGTGGGGCGACGAGACGCCCGGCAACCCCGGTAACACTCTGCAGACCAAGGTCTCGCAGTTGCGCCGGGTACTGACGAGGTCCGAACCCGACGCCCGCGACCTGATCACGTACGGGGCGGCGGGCTACGCGCTCCGGGCTCCCGACGACGCGGTGGACGCGGGCCGGTTCGCCGAGTTGATCACCCGTGCGCGGCGGTTGTCCGAGCCGCGGGCCCGGGTCGCGCTGCTGGCGGAGGCACTGGAGCTTTGGCGCGGGGAAGCGTACGCCGACTTCCGTGACGCCCCCTTCGCGCAGGCCACGATCGCCCACCTGGAGGAGCAGCGCCTGACGGCACAGGAGGAGCTGGCCGAGCTCCGCCTTGATCTGGGGGAAAGTGCCGCACTGGCCGACGAGTTGGCGTCCCTCGCTGCCGCCCACCCGTTGCGTCAGCGGCTGTGGGCGAGCCTGATGCGGGCCCTCTATCGTTCCGGGCGGCAGAGCGAGGCGCTCACGGCCTACCGCGAACTGCAGCGGCGCTTCGCCGAGGAGCTGGGCATCGACCCGGGGCCCGAGCTGGCTGCCCTGCACGAGGCCATCCTGCGCCAGGACCCCGCACTGGCGCCCGTGCCGGCTGCCCCCTCCGTGCCACGCTCCGTGTCCATATCGCCTCCCGCGTCCGCCGCACCACCGCCGTCCGAGCCCCCGAGGGGGGCGTCGGCGCCGCAGCGTGCCGGAGTGCCCGCGCCGCTGAGTTCACTCGTCGGCCGTCGGGAGACCATTCCGCGGCTGTGCGCGCTGGTCGAGTCCGCCCGGCTGGTCACCCTCACCGGGCCCGGTGGGGTCGGCAAGACCCGGTTCGCGTTGGCGGCGGCGTCCCGGCTGGCGGA
>NZ_JAGPXJ010000092.1:0-29832 GCF_018070605.1 Streptomyces sp. B15 | reverse complement strand
GAACGGGGGCGGGCCGGTCGGTCCGTACGTCAGTGCCGAGGCCGGTCCGTGCATGGTCGAGTCAGGTGTGCGCGCCCACGAACAGGTCGCTGTAGCGCTTGCGCAGTTCGGCTTTCTGCACCTTGCCCATGACGTTGCGCGGCAGCGCTTCGACGGTGCGCACGGCGCGGGGGTGCTTGAACCGGGCGAGATCTCCGGCGATGAAGTCGAGCAGTTCCTCGGCCCGGGGCTGCTTGCCGGGTGCCGGGACGACGACGGCCACCACCGTCTCCCCGAAGTCCGGGTGGGGGACTCCGATCACCGCGGACTCCAGCACCTCGGGGTGGGCGTCGAGCAGTTCCTCGATCTCCTTGGGGTAGATGTTGTACCCCCCGGAGATCACGAGGTCCTTGTCCCGGCCGACGATGCACAAGTAGCCGTCCTCGTCGACGCGGCCCAGGTCGCCGGTGATGAAGAAGCCGTCCGCACGGAACTCGGCAGCGGTCTTCTCGGGCAGCTGCCAGTAGCCGGTGAAGACGTTGGGACCGCGGACCTCGATGCTTCCGATCTCACCGTCGGGCAGTTCCTGGCCGGTCTCGCCGTCCACCACACGGATCTCGGTGCCGGGGAGCGGTTTGCCGACGGTTCCGGGCTTGCGCGGTCCGCCGTCGTAGGGGTTGGTGGTGTTCATACCGGTCTCCGTCATCCCGTAGCGCTCCAGGATGGCGTGGCCGGTACGGGCCTCGAAGGCCTCGTGGTCGCTTGCGAGCAGTGGGGCCGAGCCGGAGACGAACAGCCTCATCGAGGCGCAGGCCTCCCGGGTGAACCGCTCGTTCCGCAGCAGTCGGGTGTAGAACGTGGGCACCCCCATGAGCACCGTGGCCCTCGGCAGCAGATCGATGATCGCCCCGGCGTCGAACTTGGGCAGGTAGTGCATGGAGGCACCTGCCGTCAGGGTCATGTTCGCCGCGACGAAGAGCCCGTGGATGTGGAAGATCGGCAGCGCATGGATCAGCCGGTCCTCGGCGGTGAACTCCCAGGCCTCCAACAGTGCCCGGCAGTTGGAGGCGAGGTTGCCGTGGGAGAGCACCGCGCCCTTGGAGCGCCCGGTGGTGCCGGAGGTGTAGAGGATCGCCGCCGGATCGTCGGCCGAGGCCTCGTGGACCTGTTCGAGGCGACCGTCGCATTCGAGGAGGGTGCCGTCGCCGGCTGTGCCGAGGGTTTCGACGACGAGTTCGGTTCCTGCCCGGTGGGCGTGGTCGGCCAGGCGCTCCGGGGAGCAGACGAGTACGCGAGGCCGGGCATCCCCGAGGAAGTAATCCATCTCCGCGCCGGTGTAGGCGGTGTTGAGCGGCAGAAAGACACCGCCGATCTGCAGGGTGGCCAGGTACAGCGCGATGGCCTCCGGGGACTTCTCCACCTGCATGGCGACCCTGTCACCTGGGGTGACGCCGTCGGCGGTGAGGCGGGCGGCGATCCGTTGCACGCTCCGTACGGTCTCGCGGTAGGTGATACCCCGCCCGTCGGGCAGCTCGAAGAGCGCCTTGTCCGGCTGCCGCTCCGCCTGCTCGGCGAAAGAGTGGTAGATGGTCGGGAAGGGCGTCGTGCGGGGTCCCATCGGGGGTGTTCCTTTCGTTCCTGAGGAGGCCTGGTGCTTCGAGGCCGTGGACGTGCCTCGGGCGCGGGGCGGCGCGACCGCAGCCTCCGGAAAGGCGTCGCGCAGCGGCCCGCCGAGCGCCACGGTGCGGCGGCGGACGAAGTCCTCGTGCCGGCGCTCCAGCTGCTCCGGCTCGTAGCGGTAGTTGATCATCGCGCCGTAGGACTGCTGCCAGGCCTCGGACGAGCTGTTCGCCGGCCAGTTCAGCTGCCAGGCGGCGGCTCCGTTGCCCAGGTGGAAGCGGGCGACCGGGTCGAGCGGGCGACCGTCGTCGTGCTGCTCGACGGCGATGTACCGGGCGAGGGCGGGGAAGAGCCGGGTACGTATCCGCTCGGCGTCGGCCGGCGCGAGGTCCGCGGGCTTCGCGGGGCTCGCGGGGTTCGCGGGGTCGGATTTCGCCATGGCGGCCAGTTCTTCGACGAGGATCCGCAGCTCGGCCTCCTGCTCGGCCTGCTGCTCGAGCCAGCGCCGGAACCCGGGGATGGGTGAGAGCGTGGCGAACTGCGTCAGGTGCGGCAGCTGCTCCCCCACGTGCTCGATGACCTGCTTGATGAGGAAGCTGCCGAACGAGACGCCGGCCAGCCCGTCCAGGGCGTTGTTGATCGAGTACAGCGCGGCGGTGTCCGCCTGGGCGGGGCTGAGCACCGGACCCGGTTCCAGCAGCGGGGTGATGCTGTCCGGCAGACCGCGCACCAGGGCGACCTCCACGAAGATCAGCGGGACGTCCCCGGTGGCCGGGTGGAAGAAGGCGTATACACGGCGGTCCTCCGGCTGCAGACGGCGGCGAAGCTCGCCGCTGTCCGCCATCGGATGGACCTTCTCGCCCCTCAGCAGGTGCTGGCGCAGTTCCTCCGGTGCGTCCCAGGTGACCTCCGTCATGCGGAGAAACCCGCGGTTGAACCAGGAGGTGAGCAGATGGTGGAAGTCGTGGTCGAGGGGCCGCAGCCGCGGGTCACGGCGCATCAACCGCCGCAGGTCGGCGCGCATGCCGACCAGGGCGAGTGTGGCGTCCGGCGCGTGATTCATCCGCCGGAGCAGTTGCTGACGGGCCGGTTCGACCACATCGAAGAGGCGGACCAGCTCCTCCTCGCCCTGGGACCCGCTGTCCCTGGCCGCCTCCCAGCGGCGGTAGGCCTCGCGGACCTGATCGGCGTCGACATCGTAGGTCCTGGTGATGTGGGTGAAGAAGGCCAGCTTGCCGGTGTCGTCGAGCTCGCCGTAGGCGGCGAGGGCCCGTGCGGCGACCGCTCGCATCGAGGCCTCGCCCACGTCGCTCATCAGGACCTCGCAGGCGACGAGCAGTTGCTCCAGCGGAGAGTGCCGAGGCTCCCCGGCCCCGGGCTCGCCGCCCTGCTGCCGGCCGAGCGCCCGAAACAGATCGGTCAGCAGCCAGCCGTCATGGTGTTCCATCCCCGCTCCTCCTCACACCTCCGGCCTGCCATATGCATCATGGGGCGTGATGTATATAACAGCCGCACCGTAGGTCACAGGAGTGCGGCGGTCTACCCCCTGGAACGGAACGAACAACCGGCTAGCCTGAGCGTTCGGAGGTGCGCATGGCCCGAATCCCCGAATCCCGGCGCGTACGGGACGCGCTTGAGAACGCCGTCGTCGACGGCCGCTACCGCCCCGGCGAGCGACTGGACCCTGCCCAGTTGGAGAGGGAGTTCGGCTGCTCGCGTACGCCGGTCCGCGAAGCCCTCCAGGCGCTGGAGCGCTCAGGACTCGTACAGATCCGCGCCAAGCAGGGCACCTACGTCACCGAGTTGAGCGTCTCCGAGCTGGCCGAGCGCTTCGAAGTCATGGCCGAGCTCGAAGGGATGGCGGCACGGCTCTCCGCCCGCCGTATCGAGCAGGAGCCGCTGGACGAGCTCCACCGTGCGCTGAAGGAGTGCGAGAAGCACGCGTTGGCCGGCGACGCCGATCGCTACTACTACGCCAACGCCTGCTTCCACGGCATCGTCTACGACTCCTGCGGCAACGAGTATCTGCGGCAGCAGGCTCATGCGCTCAAACGGGTCCTGCAGCCGTACCGGCGCCTGCAGCTGCGTGTGCCGGACCGCATGCGACGCTCCCTGACCGAACACAATGACATCGCCGCCGCCATCGCGAGAGGCGACGCCGAGACCGCGGAGAACGCCGCTCGCGAGCACGTGCTGGTGCAGGTGAGGGAGTTCAGCCAGCTGGTGCGGACCTGGAGGCACCTGACTCAGCCTGCGGGCAACGCCGGCTGAGCGCGCCACAGCACGAGCGGATGGCGCTCCCGCCTGTGATCCGCCTCCCACCGGGTGACCGGCCATTCTCGGCAGCGGCGATGAGTTCGGCCCGCCTGGGTGGTCCAACCCTCATCGACCGCGTTTGTCGGCCAGGTATCAGGCATGAGGAGCCACATGAATCAGCTGCTGAGGGTCCAGAACTTCAACGTCTCCAGCGATGGATACGGTGCCGGTGAGCACCAGAGCCTGGAGAGACCGTTCGGCCACGCCGACCCCGGTGACATGTTCGCCTGGGCCGGCGCCACGGCGAGCTGGCCCATGCGCGGCGAGCCCGGTGGGAGCCGCGGTCTCGACGACTACTTCACCCGCGATTTCACCCGCAACATCGGTGCCGAGATCATGGGCCGCAACAAATTCGGGCCCCAGCGCGGGCCCTGGCAGGACCACGAGTGGCAGGGGTGGTGGGGCGAGGAGCCCCCGTTCCACACCCCAGTGTTCGTCATGACCCACCACGAGCGCCCGTCGTTCACGCTCTCCGACACCACGTTCCACTTCGTCGACGGCGATCCGGCCACGGTCCTGGAACAGGCGCGGGACGCCGCGCAGGGCAAAGACGTCCGACTCGGCGGCGGGGCCACCACCATCCGGCAGTTCCTGGAAGCCGACCTCGTCGACACCATGCATGTGGCGGTCTCGCAGGTGAAGCTCGGCTCCGGGGTGCGGCTGTGGGAGTCCCCCGACGAGCTGCTCGACCGGTTCCACCAGGATGTCGTGCCCAGCCCGAGCGGTGTGACGCACCACCTGTTCTGGCGGCGGTGAGACCACCGGGACCACCGGCTGGTGCGGCGCGGTGTGCTGTAGTCCTAAGCTGCGGGCTGGAAGGTCATGAAGGGGGAAGACCTAGATGTCGTTGCAAAAGGGCGCCAACGTGCCGGTGCCGGCCACCAGGATCCAGGTGGAGTTGGGGTGGCGGACAGGGCCCGAGGTGCCTGATGTGGACGCGTCCGCCTTGTTGCTGACAGCAGTCGGCAAGGTGCGGTCGGACGACGACTTCGTGTTCTACAACCAGCCCGCGCACCGCAGTGGTGCGGTGCGCCACGAGGGCGGGCGCCCGGACGGCACAGGGACGATCGAGACGATCCTGGTGGAGCTGGATGCGGTGGAGCAGGAGATCGCCACCGTGGTGATCGCGGCTTCCACGGACGGCACGTTCGGTCAGGTGCCCGGCCTGTTCGTGCGCGTACTGGATGCCGAGAGCGGCACCGAGACGGCACGGTTCGACGCCTCGGACGCCACGTCGGAGACGGCGTTCGTGCTCGGGGAGCTGTATCGGCGCAACGACGCGTGGAAATTCCGTGCCGTGGGCCAGGGGTACTCCTCCGGTCTGGAAGGGCTCGCCACCGACTTCGGTATCACTGTCGAGGAGCCGGCCTCACCCCCGCCGGCGCAGCAGGCCGCACCACCCCCGGTCGCCGCCCCCGCACCCCCGCCCGTGCCGCCTGTACCGGCACAACAGGCCGTACCGTCGCCTCCTTCCGCCCCTGTCCCTCCCGCTCCCCCTGCGCAGCCGGTGCGGCTGTCGAAAGTCACGTTGACGAAGGCGGCGCCCGCGGTGTCGCTGACCAAGCAGGGAGCCACCTCAGGGGCCATGCGGGTCCATCTGGCGTGGAGCGCGCGCAAGCCGTCGCGTGGCTGGTTGAAGAAGGGGAAGGGTGCTGTTCGGCTGGAGGACGTCGATCTGGACCTCTCCTGTCTGTGGGAACTCCAGAACGGGGCGAAGGGGATCGTCCATCCCATCGAGAACCAGTTCGGTTCGTTCGAGCAGCCGCCCTACATCCGGCTGGACCAGGACGACCGGACCGGCTCGGGCGCGGGGGAGAATCTTGTGGTCAACCTTGACCACGCGGCCGAGATCAAGCGCCTCCTGGTGTTCGTGGTCATCTACGCCGGGGCGTCGAGCTTCGCGGGCCTGGACGGGGTCGCCACGCTGTATCCGCCGACCGGCCCGCCGGTCGAGATGCATCTGGACGAGTGCACCGTTCCTTCGCAGGTCGCCGCGATCGCGCTGATCGAGAACGTGGACGGGGAACTGGTCGTCCGGCGGGAGGCGAAGTACATCGTCCGGCCGCCCGGCATCCTCAAGCAGCAGGCCGCGGACATGGAGTACGGCTGGGGGATGACGTGGCACGCGGCCGGTAAGCAGTAGGCGTTCGTTGTTTCTGCGGCCCTACTGTTCCCGCTCGAAGAGCAACGCATAGGGCAGGCAGTCGTATGCCGTCGCTAGCGGGACGAAATCCGGGGAGGTGCGCGCAGCGGTGGCCCGTAGCCGGGCCACCGCTTCCGCGGCGGTCAGGGGCTCCAGGTCCAGGGCCGTCAGCAATCGGTCCCGGCGCTCCGGGAAGTCCGGGTGGTCGTCGCGCAGTTGCTCCTCCAGCTCGTGCTGGGGGAAGCCGGCACCGAGGTCCCTCCAGTACGGGCAGTGAGCGATCAGCCTGACGGCCTCGGCGAGGTCTTCGGCCATGAGCGTGGCCTGGCCCTCGGAGTCCGCGTACAGCACGGGACGCTGCCGGGCTCCTGGCTCGCCGCACAGGAAAAAGGTGCCTCCCGCCCCACATCCTGCTATCGGGTGCAGCGGACTGCCGGTCGGCAGCCGAAGGTCTTCCACGGGATCGCGGCGCTCGATGTCGAAGTCGCCGGGCCACACCAGCAGTTCCGCGACGGCGGGGTCGGTCTCGATCCGATGCAGGAGGTCTTCCGAAGTGCTCATGTCGGGAAGGTAGCAGCGGGCTCCGACAGCGGCGCTCCAGCACCGCCGGGAGTGTGCGGGAGGCACTGACACCGCTGACCGGTCAGCGCCACGGGGACGGGGGATCCCGAAAGCGCTGACCGGCCGCAGCCTGACAGTCGACCGGGGAGACGACTGTCAAGTCCTGGGGTGCCGTTGTGCTTGTGCTACGCGGCGCCCATGTCGCGCCGACGGCTGGTGGCCAGCCCGGCGAAGGCGAGCACGGCCGCCACAGCCAGCAGCCAGACGAACGGCTCCGCGGTGAAGTCACCTCCCGGCACCTGGGGAATGTGGGTGAACGGCGAGACGTCCAGCACGCTCTGGTCGAAGTCGAGCGCCCTGCCGAACTGTCCCAGCGTGAAGCAGAGCGCCAACCCTCCCCACGCGGCAGCCGTCACCCGGGGTAGCAGGCCGAAGAGCGCGAGTGTCAGCGCCGAGAGCACCCAGACCGCCGGGAGTTGCACCATGGCGGCGCCCAGAATGCCCGGCAGTTCGCCTCCGACGTCTCCCATGTTGGCGCCGTGCACCAAGCCGGCGACCAGACCGCCGACGGCCAGCGCGACCACGGGCCCCAGCAGGGCGAACGTCAGGTGGCCGCCGATCCACCGCAGTCGGCTCACCCCGGTGGCCAAGAGGTACTCGGCGCGGGAGTTCTCCTCCTCGGCTCGCATGCGAAGAGCTGCCTGGATGCTGTAGGCGGCCGCCACCAGCCCCATCAGGCTCATCATCGACGCGATGTAGGAGTCGATGAGGCCCTCCTGACCGCCGATCCTGGAGAACACGTTCTGAAGGTCCTTGTTGTCCTTCATCATGTCGCCGACGCCCTCGGCGATACCGCCGAACACCCCGCCGAGCACGGCGAACGCGATCAGCCAGCCCATCAGCAGCCCGCGGTGGAGCCGCCAGGCCAGGGCCAGCGGGCCGCCCAGCGCGGGCGCGGCCTCGGCAGGGCCGAGCCGGGCCGGGAGCAGCCCGGCGCCGATGTCCCGGCGGGAGGAGACCGCGAACGCCAAGGTGGTGGCGAGCAGCGTGAGGGCGACGGCCAGCAGCAGCACCCACCACTGCTCGTCGGCGAAGGGCCGCAGCTCGGTCACCCAGCCGAGGGGTGAGAGCCAGTGGAGCCAGGACAGGTCGTTGCCCGGGCCTCCGGTGTCGGCGGCCAGCCGGATCAGCAGGAAGGCGCCGAGCGAGCCGATGGCGATGCCCCGGGCGCCGCCGGCGTTCTCGGTCAGCTGTGCCGCCACACCGCCGAGCGCGGCGAACATGCACCCTGCTGCCGCGAATCCGAGGCCCACGGCCAGGGCGCCGGAGCCCGGCAGGTTCTGGCTCAGCCCGGAGGCGACGAGAAGTCCGAGCAGCAGATTGCCCAGGAACGCCACGCTCAGTACGGCGGTCAGTCCGGCGTGCCGTCCGCACACCGTGCCGCTCAGCAGCTCGCGTCGTCCGGCCTGTTCCTCGGTGCGTGTGTGCCGGATGACGAAGAGCAGGCTGATCAGTCCGATGAACAGCGGGATGGCGCCGACCCGCTGGGCGACGATGCCGCCGGCGGTTTCGCTGTGCAGCGGGCCGTAGAGTGCGAGGAAGGTCGGGTTGGAGCCGCTGGTCCGCGCGTACTCGGCACGCTCGGCGGCGGTCTGGCTCTGGTAGGTGTCGGCGAGGCCGACCGGGGCGGCGGCCAGCCACAGCACGACGACCAGCAGCAGCCACCGGTCCCTGCGCAGGATGAGCCGGATCAGCTTGCCCGTTCCCTTGAGCGACGTCACCGGCCTGCTCCCGCGTTCGCCGCCGAGTCTGCTGCCGCGTCCACCCCTGAGCGGCGGCCGTCGGCCTCGTAATGCCGCAGGAACAGATCCTCCAGGGTGGGCGGCTGACTGACCAGGTTGCGTACTCCTAGCGAGACGAAATGCCGCAGCGCGTCATCGAGGCGGTCGGGGTCGACCTCGCAACGCACCCGTGTGTCGTCCACCCGCACATCGTGTACACCGGTAAGCGCGTCCAGCCCCGAGGGCTCCCGCTCCAAGGTGACGTCGATGGAGGTGCGCGTCAGGTGACGCATCTCGTCCAGCGTCCCGGATTCCACCCGCCGTCCCTCGCGGATGATGCTCACCCGGTCGCAGAGCGCCTCCACCTCGGACAGGATGTGGCTGGACAGCAGCACGGTGCGGCCGGACCTGCGCTCCTCCTGGATGGCCTGCCGGAACATCTCCTCCATCAACGGGTCGAGTCCGGAGGTCGGCTCGTCGAGCACGAGCAGTTCCACATCGGACGAGAGGGCCGCGACGAGGGCGACCTTCTGCCGGTTTCCCTTGGAGTAGGTGCGGGCCTTCTTCTTGGGGTCGAGTTGGAAGCGCTGCAGCAGATCGTTCTTACGCTGCTTGTCGAGCCCGCCGCGCATCCTCCCGAGCAGGTCGATCACCTCTCCCCCGGACAGACCGGGCCAGAGGTTGACGTCGCCGGGGACGTAGGCGAGGCGGCGGTGGAGTTCGGTGGCCTCCGCCCATGGGTCGCCGCCCAGCAGCGTCACCTCGCCCTTGTCCGCGCGGAGCATACCGAGCAGCACCCGGATGGTGGTGGACTTGCCCGCACCGTTCGGCCCCAGGAATCCATGCACCTCGCCGGTGGCCACGCTCAGGTCGAGGCCGTCGAGTGCGCGCGTGGGGCCGAAGTCCTTCACTAAGCCGCGCACCGAGATGGCGTCAGTCATCGGAGTGCCTTTCCATCGTGTCGTCGTTACTCGCCTCGCTCGCCGGGGCCGTCTGGGCCATGCCCTCGCGGGCCGCGGCCGCGTACTCAGGGCTGATGAGGTTGTGGGAGTAGATGTCGAGCATCGCCAGGGCCACCTTCTGGTCGCCTTCGTCGGAGAGCACGTCCATTCCGATCACCCGGGAGACGTGCTTGTGGAAGGCGGCGATGCCCATCGTCTGTGCCACCATCAGGGCCGCCCGGGTGGTGCGGTCGACCGTGGGCGGATCGGCGCGGCTCTCGTCGGCCTTCACGAGCCACCGGTCGATCATCTTGACCATCTCGTCGAAGAGCGGCGCCGCCACTTCCGACTCCTCGATCAAAGTGCTGACCAGGTAGCGCTGAAAGGGGTCGAGTGCGCGTTTGTCGTCGGCGGTCAGAGGGCTGTCACCTGGTGCCTCCTCCTGCAGGACCCGGTCGTTGAACTGGTGCAGCGCTTCCAGCACATAGGTGTCGCACACGCGGCGCAGCCCCTCCTTGGAGCCGAAGTGGTGCCGGACAAGGCCCGGCGACACTCCGGCCGTTCTGGCGATTTCCCGGATCGTCGCCCCTGAGAAGCCCGATTCGGCGAAGTGCTTCAGCGCGGCGTCCCGAATGCGGGCACGCGCTGTGAGGTCCTTCGCCGCCGGTCGACCGCCGAAGCTGATCATTCACTGTCCTCTTCCCGTCGTGTCCGCGAGCAGGAGCGAGCTCTGCCGCGGGCCGACGTTACTGCCCAGGCGCACAGCCCACTGTACGCACGTATAGCCAACTGTTCGCAAGGGTAGCCCGCGTCAAGAACGCGAAAGAGTTACGGAGCCCACCGGGACCCCCGCACAGCCACCCCTGCGACCTCGGACTTTAGCCGGGCGTTGCCGGGGCTTCGGCCCGCACTGACTGGGTCTAGGCACGGCATGCCGAGCAGTACCGTCAGCCCCGGGGAGGAATGCATGACGTTCCCATCAGCTCCGCCGCCCACGTCTCCGACGGGCGAACAGGTCACCGATTACTACAGCGCGCTGGGCCCGCTGCTGCGCATGGCATGGGGCGACAACCTGCACTTCGGCTACTGGGAGGGCCCCACGGACCGCAGCTCCTCGGAGGAGGCCACCGACCGGTTCACCGACCTGCTCGCGGCCCGGTTGCGGGTGCGCCCCGGCGAGAGGGTGCTGGACGCCGGGTGCGGCGTGGGCAGGCCGGCGCTGCGCGTGGCCTCCGCGACGGGTGCGCAGGTGCTGGGCGTGACCATCAGCCAGGAGCAGGTCACCCGGGCGAGGGAACTGGCTCGCGAGGCGGGGCAGGAGGAGCGCGTACGGTTCGAGTACGGGGACGTGATGCGCCTGCCGCACCCGGCGGGCTCGTTCGACGCGGTGCTCGCCTTCGAGTCGATCGTGCACATGGACCGGCTCACGGCGCTGCGGGAGATGACGCGGGTGCTGCGCCCCGGCGGGCGGATCGTACTGACCGACACCTTCGCCCTGGGCGACGGCCCCGGGAGCCCGCCCTCCGCCCCCGGCACGCAGGTCACGGCGGACGCGGGCGAGGTCGCGTCGATCGGGCGGCTGGAGGCATACCCCGAACTGGTGAAGGGCGCGGGTCTGGAACTGGTCGAGCTGACCGACGTCACCGAGCACACGAAGTACACGTTCATGCGGGTGATCGACGGGATCCTGCGCTGCCGCCGGGAGTTCGAGCGGCAGCACGGTGTCAGCGTCGAGGAGATCCTCGACTCGCTGAAGCCTGCACACCCCGACGTGGCCACCCAGGGCGGGGCCGAGGCAGTCGGCTGCCTGGTCGCGGTCGCGCGGAAGCCCCTCGGCGCATGAGGGCACACGCCGCCGTTCCGCCACGCGTTAGGCGGGCTTTGGGCCGGTCCCCGACGATGCCGGAGGACGAGCGGGAAGGGAGCGGTCGGAGGGGATGAAGGGCATCATTCTCGCGGGCGGGAACGGTACGCGACTGCAGCCGCTCACCTTCGTGGGTTCCAAGCAGCTCGCCCCGGTCTACGACAAGCCCATGATCTACTATCCGCTCTCGGTGCTGATGCTGGCGGGTATCCAGGACATCCTCATCATCACCCGCCCGGCCGAGCTGCCCGTCTTCCGCTCCCTGTTCGGCGACGGGCGGCAGCTGGGCCTGAACATCGACTACGCCGGACAGGACGAACCGCGCGGCATCGCGGACGCCTTCCGGGTCGGCGCCGACCACATCCGCGGCGAGGAGTGCGCGCTGATACTCGGCGACAACCTCTTCCACGGCGCGAACCTGCCCTCCTTGTTGCGCCGGAGCGCACGGAAGCTGCGCGGCTGCGTGCTGTTCGGACATCAGGTCGCGGACCCCCAGCGGTTCGGAGTCGCGGAGATCGACGCCCGGGGCAGGCTGGTCTCCATCGAGGAGAAGCCCGAGCGGCCCCGCTCCAACCTCGCGATTCCCGGACTGTACTTCTTCGACGGCGGGGTCGTGGACGTCACCAAGGGCCTCACGCCCTCGGCGCGTGGCGAGTTGGAGATCACCGACGTACTGCGCGCCTATCTGGAGGAGGGCACGGCCGAGCTGGTGTGGCTGGGCAGGGGCGTCACCTGGTTGGACACCGGCACCCACGAGACGCTGCTGGACGCTGCGCGGTTCGTACGGGACGTGCAGCACCGGCAGGGCACCCGGCTGGGCTGCATCGAGGAAATCGCCATGTACATGGACTTCATCCAGCCGGAGGACTGCCACGCGCTCGGCGCCGGGATGGGCAACTCGCCCTACGGCCAGTACGTCATGGAGCGCGCCCGCGACTTCAGCCTGGGGCTGCCGCCCGTCGAGTTCATGGAGGAGATATGAGTCTCCTGGTCACCGGGGCCGCCGGGTTCATCGGCTCCGCGTATGCGCGGATGCTGCTGGCGCCCGGCGCCGCGGCGGCGTCCGGGGTCACCCGGATCACGGTGCTGGACAAGCTGACCTACGCCGGCAGCCTCGACAACCTCGACCTCACCCACCCTGGGCTCACGTTCGTACGGGGCGACATCTGCGACACCGAGCTGGTCGACAGGCTGATGGCGCGGGCGTCCCAGGTGGTGCACTTCGCGGCGGAGTCGCACGTGGACCGTTCGATCGCGGCCGCCGGTGAGTTCGTCCGTACGAACGTGACGGGCACCCAGACTCTGCTGGACGCGGCACTGCGGCACGGCGTCGAGCGCTTTGTGCACGTCTCCACGGACGAGGTCTACGGCTCGGTGGAGAGCGGCTCCAGCGTGGAGGAGGACCCGCTCTCCCCCAACTCGCCCTACGCGGCGTCCAAGGCCGCCTCGGACCTGGTCGCGCTCTCGTACCACCGCACGCACGGGCTGGATGTACGGGTCACGCGGTGCTGCAACAACTACGGGCCGCGCCAGTTCCCCGAGAAGATCGTCCCGCTGTTCATCACCAGCCTCCTCGACGGCGGTGACGTCCCGCTCTACGGCGACGGGCTGAACCGGCGCGACTGGCTGCACGTCGAGGACCACTGCAGGGCCGTCGAGCTGGTCCGCACGCAGGGCACCCCCGGCGACGTCTACAACATCAGCGGCGGAACCGAGCTGAGCAACGAGGAACTGACCAGGCGGCTGCTGGCGGCCTGCGGCGCCGACTGGAGCCGGGTACGCCACGTACCCGACCGCAAGGGGCACGACAGGCGCTACTCGATAGAGGACGCGAAGGCCCGCAGGGAGCTGGGGTACCGGCCGCGCCACGACTTCGCCTCGGGACTCGCCGCGACAGTCGCCTGGTACCGCGACAACCGCTCCTGGTGGGAGCCGCTCAAGAGCCGGATGACCGCGTGACCGGGAGTTGACCGCCCCGCACCGCGCCGTCAGGGGGACGTGACGCGCTCCCCCGGAAGGGAGCTGGGATCTCATGGGAGCTCCGACAACACCGGACAGGCCGCTGCGGTGCGGGATACTCGGCTGCGCGGACATCGCCCGGCGCCGGATGCTGCCGACACTCGCCGCCGTCCCGGATGTCGAGCCGGTGGCCGTCGCCAGCCGCAGTGCGGAGAAGGCGGCCGAGTTCGCCGCAGCGTTCGGCTGCGAGGCGGTGACAGGCTACGACGAGCTGCTGGCCTCCCCCGACGTCGACGCCGTGTATGTGCCGCTGCCTCCGCTGCTGCATGCCGCATGGATCGAGAAGGCGCTCCGCGCGGGCAAGCACGTACTGGCCGAGAAGCCCCTCACCGCGGGCCCGGACAGCACCGAGCGACTGCTGCGGCTGGCGGCTGAGCGGGGGCTGGTGCTGCTGGAGAACGTCGCCTTCCCGCACCACGAGCAGCATGCGTCCGTACGGAAGCTGCTCACCGACGGCGCCATCGGTCAAGTCCGCGACTTCGCCGGCTCCTTCACCATCCCGCCGCTGCCCGAGGACAACATGCGCTACCGGTCCGACGTGGGCGGAGGCGCCCTGCTGGACATGGGCGTCTACCCGATCCGCGCCGCGCTGCACCACCTCGGGCCCGACGTCGGTGTCCTGCACGCCGTACTGCGCCTCGACGCGAGCAAAGGTGTGGTGGTGGCAGGGCGGATCCTGGCGTGCACGGCCGGTGGGGTGACGGCCGATCTCACCTTCGGCATGGAGCACTCCTACCGGACCAGCCTGGAATTCGCCGGCAGCAACGGGCGGCTGACGCTGGACCGGGCCTTCACGCCGCCGCCCGCCCACCAGCCGGTCCTGCGGGTCGAGCGGCAGGACCACCGCGAGGAGATCACACTGCGCGCCGACGACCAGTTCGCCAACGTGGTGCGCTACTTCGCGCAGGCCGTCCGTACGCCGCGTTCCGGCAAGGGGCCGGATGGCGACGCCGCCCGGGCGAGCCTGCGGCAGGCGCGGCTGGTCGCGGAGGTCGAACGCAAGGCCGTAAGGATCACGCGGTGACGGCGCACGGCCGCGTGCCGTACCGTCACCGGACCGCGGCCCATCCGTTCGGTCCTCCGTCCGGCCCCTCCCCGGAGGGCGTCGCGTGCAGACAGGTCAGCAGGGTACGGGCCTGGACGTTGACGTAGTGGCTGTGCTGGGCGAGCGCGGCCAGCTGGCCGTGCGACATCCAGCGGAAGCCGGGCGGCTCCTGCCCGTCCTCCGCTTCGACGACGAGATAGCGGCTGACCGAGTCCAGGAACCGGCCGCCCTCTTCGGAGTGCAGTGCCGAGTAGCGGATCCGGGACGGGTCGGCCGTCCGCACCGCGTCGAGGAACGGCGGTCGCTGTCCGGCCGGCAGATGCGCATAGTTGTCGGGGGTGCACTGGACGGTGGGACCCAGCTCGGCGGTGTCGAGCAGACCGCCCTCCGCGCGGGCGCTGACGAGCACGTGCGGGACACCGCCGAAGTCGCGGCTCAGAAAGGCGACGAGGCCTTGGCCGCGCGGTTCGAGGAGCGGCTGCGTCCACGCGGCCACCTCGCGGCTGCTCGCGCGCACCGAGACGGCCACGATCCGGAAGTAGCGGTGGTCCACGTGGTCGATCGAGTGCGGGGCACGCAGCCAGCCGGGCACCTCGGCGAGAGGGGAACGCTCGGCCGAGGCCTGGACCGCGGCGCGCTGTTCCACCAGCCAGGAGAGCAGCTCGATGTCGGAGTGCACGGCGCGCGGCGCGACCTGCACCGGCACTCCGGCGAGCACGGACCGCGCGTCCATGTTGACCACCAGGTCGTGGCGCAGCAGCTCGGCGATCTGGCCGAGGGTCAGCCAGCGGAAGTCCTCGTGCGGCGGGACGTCGTCGGTCACCTCGACGATCATGTTGCGGTTGCGCTTGCGGTAGAACCACGAGCCGTGCTCGGACTGGAGCACGTCGGAGAGCACACTGCCCTCGGCCGGGGCCGTGAAGTGGTCGAGATAGCGCACGGACGCGCCCCTGTGGACCTTGGTGTAGTTGCTGCGGGTGGCCTGGACGGTCGGCGAGAGCTGGAGGAGGTTGGGGTTGCCGGGCTCCATCTTGGCCTGCAGCAAAAAGTGCAGCACTCCGTCGAACTCCTTGGCGAGGACGCCGAGGATGCCGACCTCCGGCTGGCAGATGATCGGCTGGCACCACTGCCGGTCGTCGACGGCGGCCCGCAGCCCCTCGACCGTGAAGAACTTGCCGCTGCGGTGCACCAGGTTGCCGGTGTCGGGGGCGAACGACCAGCCGTCCAGATCGGCGAACGGTATGCGGTCCACGGCGAACGGGACGGCCCGGCGCCGGCTCTCCAGCCATCCGAGGATCTCGTCCAGGTCAGCCGCCGGGCCCGCTGCCGTGGCAGCCGAGCGTGCGACACGAGCCGCCAGGCCGGCGTCCTGGCGGGCCCGGATCGGGGGACGCGTGTTCGCCGCGGCGGGTGCGCGCGTCGGGGCGCTCACCCGTGGCTCCTGACGAACTCCGCGATGGAGGCGGCGACATAGTCGATCATCTCTTCGGTGAGGGCCGGGTAGACACCGATCCAGAAGGTCTGCTCGGTGACGGTGTCGCTGTTGGTCAGCTCGCCCGACACCCGGTGCGGCTGGTCGATGTAGGCAGGGTGGCGGGTGAGGTTCCCGGCGAACAACCTGCGGGTGCCGATCCTGCGCGACTCCAGGAAGTCGACCAGCGCCGCACGGCTGAACGGAGCCTCGGGGACGACGGTCAGCGCGAATCCGAACCAGCTCGGATCGCTGCGCGGTGTCGCCTCGGGCAGCACCAGCCACGGCAGTCCGTCCAGGCTCTCGCGCAACCGCCGCCAGTTGCGCCGCCGCACCGAGCAGAAGTGGTCGAGCTTGTCCAACTGGCTGAGCCCCAGGGCGCCCTGCAGATCGGTCGCCTTCAGGTTGTAGCCCACGTGGGAGAAGATGTACTTGTGGTCGTAGCCGGCCGGCAGGGTCCCCATCTGGTAGCCGAACCGCTTGTGACAGGTGTCGTTCTCCCCCGGCTCGCACCAGCAGTCGCGGCCCCAGTCCCGCAGCGACTCCACGATCCGGGCCAGCACCAGGTTCGAGGTGAGCACACAGCCGCCCTCCCCCGTGGTCAGATGGTGGGCCGGGTAGAAGCTGACAGTGGCCAGATCGCCGAAGGTGCCGGCCGGTCGGCCGTCGTAGGTCGACCCCACCGCGTCGCAGGTGTCCTCGATCAGCAGCAGGTCGTGGTCCTCGGCGAGCCGGGCGACCTCCGCCGCCTCGAAGGGGTTGCCGAGGGTGTGCGCCATGATGATGGCCCGGGTGCGCGGCCCGATGGCCTGTTCGAGCCGCTCGACGGTGGTGTTGTACGTCCGCAGCTCGACGTCGACGAAGACCGGCACCAGGCCGTTCTGCAGGATCGGGTTGACGGTGGTGGGGAAGCCCGCCGCGACCGTCAGCACCTCGTCGCCGGGCCTGAGCCTGCGGTCGCCGAGCAGCGGGGAGGTCAGCGAGGAGACCGCGAGGAGGTTCGCCGAGGAGCCGGAGTTGGTCAGATGGGCCTTGCGCCGCTTCATCCTGCGGGCGAAGGCCGACTCGAACCTGCGCGAGCTGCGTCCGGCGGCGATCCGCATGTCCAAGGCCGCCTCGACCAGTGCCGCCCTGTCCTCCTCGTCCAGCACGGCGCCGGACGGCCAGATCTCGGTGACGCCCGGGACGAAGCCGCCCCCGTCCTGGGCGTCCTGGTGGTATTTGCGGACCTCGTCGAGGATGTGTGCGGCCCGTTCGTTCATCGTCCGTCCCTCCCTTGGCCGCCCGCGTCCGCGAGCAGATCCCTCAGTGAGTCCTCCAGGCTGCGGCGCGGGGTCCAGCCCAGCAGCCGCCGCGCCCGCGAGACGTCGAGCAGCAGCCAGGGCAGGTCGGAGCGTGACTCCGCCGCCGTCCGCTCCTCCACGACCCGCAGCGGGCGGCCGCTGTAGCCGATCAGCAGATCGACGAGCCGGCGCACGGGAACGGCCGCCCCCCGCCCGATGTTGACGACCTGACCGGCGACGGTGCGCGCGGGTGCCCGCGCGGTCGCGAGGACGGCCTGGGCGACATCGCGTACGTCGACCAGGTCGCGGTAGGCACGCAGCGGCGCGAGGCGCAGCTCCTCCTTGCCCGCGGCCAGCTCCGCGGCCACCAGACCGGTGAGGCCGGCGCGGGGCGCACCCGGCCCGCAGGCCACCGAGACCCGCAGCACCACTCCGTCGAGCCCCCGCTCGGCCGCGGCCCGCAGCACCGTCTGCGAGCCGCGCAGCTTCGTGCGCCCGTACGCGGTGGCCGGGTCCAGCGGCCAGTTCTCGTCGATCGCCTGCCCGTGGCGGGCCGGTCCGTACTCATAGGCGCTGCCGAGCTGGATGAGGCGCGGCGGGCTGGGCAGCCCGGCGACCGCGGCGGTCAGCCGGTCGACGAGGTCGGCGTTGAGCGCGGCCATCTCCTCCTCGGTGCCGCCCCAGACCGCGCCGGAGGCATTGACCAGCACCCGGGCCCCGGTGTCGGCGCACAGCCGGGCCAACTCGGCCGTGTCGGCGGCCGCCAGATCCAGCCGCACGGTGCTGAGGCCCCCCGCGTCGGGCCCGTCCTGCGATGCGGGGCGGGACACCCGTACGACGGTGGCACCGACCGAGGTGAACGCCGTGCAGATGTGCCGTCCCAGATAGCCGGAGCCACCCAGTACGAGGACCGGCCCACCGGTCACTGGCCGGCGCTGCCGTTCGTGCCGCCCTCGCCGTTGCCGCCGCCCTCACCATTCGTGCCGCCGCCCTCGCCGTTGGTGCCACCGTCGTTCTTGGTGTAGACGGCCTGCCAGAAATAGCTCCACGGAATACCGCGGCCCTCCCTGACGCAGGTCCACGCGTGACCGGGCCGGTAGGCGTCGAGGAAGGCGGGCACGGCCGCCTTGACGGCCTCGGTGTCGTGAATGTCGAGCAGCTGCCGAAGAGGCCCGTTCTCCAGCGCCATCTGCACGGCTTCGTCGCCCTTCCGGTAACCGTCCATGCTCTTGTCGAGATACTTCCCGACGGGGTTCTTCACGAAGAACCCCGTGCAGACACGGTCGATGATCCTCAGATACTCCGTCACCGTTTCCGGAGCCATCTCCGTGAACGAGTGCACATTGACGCACAGATCGAAGCGGGACGACTCCAGCGCGGCTGCCACGTCATCGTCCACGGGGATGAACCGCACCTTCGCGAACTGCTTGTCGTCCAGCACCTCGCGCAGATAGCGACGGCTCAGTCCCAGTGTGTTCTTCAGGTCGACGATGCAGTACTCGGCGAGGTCGTAATTGGAGAGCATCGCGTGGCACACCCGCCCGTACCCGGCACCGATCTCCAGGACGCGGGCGCCACGCAGCTCGACGGCCTTCTCGATGAATCCCAGCTCCTGCGAGGCCTGCAGGTAGTCCAGGCACACGGACTTTCCGTCGATACGGACCGCGATCGGGTTCCCCACCTCGCGGTTGCGCACCTTCTCGATCCTCGCCCATTCCTCCGGGGTCAGCCGGGTGGCGAGCTCGTACAGCAGCGCCTTGAGATACCGCACTCCGTTCGTCGTCGGATCCCAGAGTGCGAGATGGAAATTCCTCGGGTCCGACTTGAAGTCGGTCAGATCGGCGGACGCCTCTTCGGTGACCCACAGCTCGCTGATGCGCTGCCACTGCCGACTCGCCTGCAAACCCTGTGCCATCCCACTCTCCCGCCCTCGCCGCTCGGCTGCCTGCCGCCCAGCGTCACCGCCGCTCCTAAAGCCCGTCTAACCCCCGGATTCCGCCGGAAGCCACCGGCCACGACGGCGCAGCCCGGCACCGGCGGGCGAAAGCACCGGGTTAGCCGCCCTTTAGAACCGCACCGAGAGTGGTGGTCCCACAACACCAGCACCCGACCATCAGCGGAGTGGCGACAAGGCGGGCCATGGCGAACAACGAAGAGAAGCTCCTCGACTACCTCAAGCGCGCCACCACGGATCTGCGCACCGCACAGCGCCGGTTGAAGGAGGTCGAGGCAGCCGGCCGCGAGCCCATCGCGATCGTCGGCATGGCCTGCCGGTTCCCCGGCGGCGTACGCTCGCCCGAGGAGCTGTGGGACCTGGTGGCACAGGGCGGGGACGCCATCGGCTGGTTGCCGGAGGACCGCAACTGGGATCTGGAAGCCCTCTACGACCCCGACCCGCAGCACCCCGGCACCAGCAACACCACGCAGGGCGGCTTCCTGGACGACGTCGCCGGATTCGACGCCGCGTTCTTCGGGATCTCGCCACGCGAGGCCATCGGCATGGCTCCGCAGCAGCGGCTGGCCCTGGAGGCCTGCTGGGAGGCCATCGAGCACGCGGGCATCGACCCGCAGTCGCTGCGCGGCAGCCGCACCGGCACCTTCATCGGCTGCGACCACCTGGACTACTACTCCGACCCGTCCCAGGTACCGGACGGATCCGCCGGCTACTTCACCATCGGCAACACCGCCAGCGTGGTGTCCGGCCGGGTGGCCTACCTCCTCGGCCTGCAGGGCGCCGCGGTCACGGTGGACACCGCCTGCTCCTCCGCCTCCGTCGCCCTCCACCTGGCGTCCCGCTCGCTACGACAGTCGGAATGCTCCCTCGCACTTGCGGGCGGGGTCGCGGTGATGTCCTCGTCCGCGCCCTTCGTCGGCTTCGCCGACCTCGGTGTGCTCGCACCCGACGGCAGGTCCAAGGCGTTCTCCGCGCACGCGGACGGTATGACCATGTCCGAGGGCGTCGGCATCCTCCTGTTGGAGCGGCTGTCGGACGCACGGCGCAACGGGCACCAGGTGCTGGCCGTCATACGCGGCTCCGCGATCAACCAGGACGGCACCAGCAACGGCCTCACCGCACCCAACGGGCCTGCCCAGCAGCGGGTCATCACCGAAGCACTCGCCGACGCGCGGCTGACGGCGGCCGACGTCGACACCGTAGAGGCCCACGGCACGGGCACCACCCTCGGCGACCCGATCGAGGCCCAGGCACTGCTCGCCACCTACGGCCGGGAGCGGCCGGAAGGACGCCCGCTCTGGCTCGGTTCGGTGAAGTCCAACATCGGCCACACCCAGATGGCCGCCGGGGCAGCAGGTGTCATCAAGATGGTGCTGGCCATGCGGCACGGGACGCTGCCCGCCTCCCTGCACCTGAGCGAGCCCACCCCCGAGGTGGACTGGAGCTCGGGGGCTGTCGAACTGCTGACGGAGCCACGCGACTGGCCACGCGGGGAAGGCCCGCGCCGCGCCGGCGTCTCGTCGTTCGGCATCTCCGGCACGAACGCCCATCTGATCCTGGAGGAGGCCGACGAGGAAGAACCCTCGTCACCCGCCCACCTCGGATCGCCACCGTCCGGCCATGCGTCCGAGCGGGCCGCGGAAGTGATGCCGTGGGTCCTGTCGGGGCGTACAGCGGACGCACTGCGGGGCCAGGCTCGGCGCCTGGCCGACTGGCTGGCCACCGACCCGGCCCCCGGTCCGGGCCCCGGTCCGGACGCACAGGACGTCGGCTGGTCGCTGGCCACCACCCGCTCGGTCTTCGAGCAGCGGGCGGTGGTGCTGGGTGCGGGCGGGGAGGAGATGCTTGCGGGTGTGCGGGCGCTGGCCGCTGGTGAGCCGCACCCGTCGGTGATCTCTTCTGGCCAAGCCCCCGGTGGTGGGCTGGTGTGGCTGTTCAGCGGACAGGGCAGCCAGCGCGTGGGTATGGGCGCCGAGCTGTATGCGCGCTTTCCCGTGTTCGCTGAGGCTTTCGACCAGGTGTGTGGGTTGCTGGACCCGCAGTTGGGTGTTTCGTTGCGGGAGGTGGTGTTCGAGGGCAGTGCGGAACGGTTGGAGCACACGACGTGTGCGCAGGCGGGGTTGTTTGCGCTGCAGGTGGGGCTGGCGCGGTTGCTCGAGTCGTTCGGGGTGCGGCCGGATGCGGTGGTGGGCCACTCCATCGGCGAGGTGACGGCAGCCTATGTGGCCGGGGTGTTCTCGCTGGAGGACGCCTGCACGCTGGTGGCCGCCCGGGCGACGTTGATGGGGGCGCTGCCCGAGGGCGGAGCGATGGTGGCCGTCGAAGCCGGTGCCGAGGAACTCGACCTGCCCGAGGGTGTGGCGGTTGCCGCGCTGAACACGCCCACCAGCACCGTCATCTCCGGTCCGGAGGAACCGGTGCTGGAGCTGGCGGCGGAGTGGAAGTCCTGGGGTCGTAAGACCAAGCGGCTGTCGGTCAGTCACGCTTTCCACTCCCCGTTGATGGAACCGATGCTGGAGGACTTCCGCCAGGCCGTCGAGGGCCTGGACTACCAGCCACCCTCCCTCCCGTTGATCAGCAACCTGACCGGGCGGCCCGCCGACGAGCGCATCGCCACCCCCGGCTACTGGTGCGAGCACATCCGCCAGCCGGTCCACTTCGCCCCGGCCATCGCTCGGACCGCCCACGACGCGGGCACCTATCTGGAGCTGGGCCCCGATCCGGTACTGGCCACCGCCACCCAGCACACCCTCCGGCACCACCGTGTCGCCGACAGCCGGGACGACGGGCTGGAGCCGTCGGTCGTACCGACCCTGTCCCGGAAGCGGCCCGAGGTGACCGGACTCCTGCACGCCCTGGCCCGGCTGCACACCTCCGGGTCGGACGTGGACTGGGCGACCGTCGTGGACGGCCACGGCGGGGAGCGGCGCCCGCGTGCCGTCGCACTGCCGACATACGCGTTCCAGCACCAGCGGTTCTGGTTGGCGCCGCCGAGCGTGCACGCCCCGCGGGGCAGCGAACTGGAAGCGGAGGAAGCACAGCTCTGGCAGGCCGTCGAGAAGCTGGACGTCGAGGCACTGGCGAGCGGCCTGCGGCTCAGTGACGACAGCGAGGCCGTAGACACGCTCCGCCCCGCGCTGCCGATCCTGGCCGACTGGCGGCGTCGGCGACGGCAAGAAGCACGGCTGGACTCGTGGCGGTACCGGGTCGTCTGGTCGCCGCTGCCTGTCGGAGACCGGAAGCAGTCGACCGGCCCGCGCGGTACCTGGCTGGTGTTCGTCCCCACCGGGAGCGAGGAGGACCCGGCCGTACGGATGTCCGTGCAGGCGCTGCGGAAGCACGGCGCGGAGCCGCGTGTCCACCAGGTGGATGTCGCGACGGCCGACCGTGCCGTGCTGGCCGCCCAGGTGGCCGAGCTGACGAGCGCGCGGACCGAAGCGACCGGGACGACCGAGGCCGCCACCGAGGCAACCGAAGCGACCGGCGACGACTCACCGGCGGGTGTGCTGTGCCTGCTGCCCTTGGACGGCGGTGCGTTCCTCCCGGAGCACCCGGCGGTCCCGGCCGGACTCGCGGCGACGACGGCACTGTTCCAGGCTCTCGGCGACGCGGAGGTCGAAGCTCCCATGTGGTGCGTGACGCAGGGCGCGGTATCCGTCTCGCCTGATGAGCCGCTCCCCCACCCGGCCCAGGCGCCGGTCTGGGGCCTGGGCCGGGTGGCCGCACTCGAACATCCCCAGCGCTGGGGCGGCCTGGTCGACCTGCCGACGGAACTCGACTCCCGAGCCGCCGACCGACTGGCCGCACTGCTTGCCGAAGACCGTGCCGAGGAACCGTCCGAGGACCAGGTGGCCCTTCGGGGATCCGGCAGCTACGTGCGACGCCTCCGACGGGCACCCGCCTCGCAGGGCCTCGACGCCACGTGGCGGCCCGAGGGGACCACACTCGTCACCGGCGGCACCGGCGGACTCGGGGCCCACCTGGCCCGCCGGCTCGCGGAGCACGGCGCGCCGCACCTCCTTCTCGTCTCCCGCAGCGGGCCCGACGCACCCGGCACCACCGAACTGGTCCAAGAGCTACGCGCCTTGGGCACCCAGATCACCGTCGAGGCATGTGACGTGTCCGACCGTGAGGCCGTACGACGGCTGCTCGACGGCGTGCCCGAGTCGTATCCGCTCACCGCCGTCTTCCACGCCGCCGGTACGGCCGAGATCGGGCCCGTGGCCGAACTGGACGCGGAGGCCCTGCACCGCCAGTTGAGCTCGAAGGCCCTGGCGGCGGCGCATCTGCACGAGTTGACGCGGAACCTGGACCTGAGTGCCTTCGTGCTGTTCTCGTCCAACGCCGCGACCTGGGGCAGCGGCAGACAAGGCGCGTACGCCGCCGCCAACACCTACCTCGACGCCCTCGCCGAACACCGCCGCGGCCTCGGACTGCCCGCCACCAGTGTGGCCTGGGGTCCCTGGGGCGAGATCGGCATGGCCGCGGATCAGAAAACACTCGCCTACCTCAGCAAACGCGGTCTCGCGCCGCTCGACCCCGGTCTCGCCACCACATGTCTGCACCAAGCGCTCAGCAGCGGTGACACCACTCTGACTGTCGCCGACGTCGACTGGGAGAAGTTCTCCGCGGCCTTTGCCGCGCAGCGCCCCAGCCCGCTGCTCAGCGGTCTGACCACGACCACCGGCACGACCACCGGCACCGGCACGGAGCAGCACTCCGAGGCCCTCGGGAACTCCGGTAATGCCTCGCCCGACGGTCCGCTGCACCGGGAACTCGCCGACAGCACACCCGCGCAGCAGCTCCGGATCCTCCTGCAGCACGTCCAGGCCCGTGCCGCCACGGTCCTGGGCCACCCGGACCCGACGGCGCTCCCACCCTCCCGGCCGTTCCAGGAACTGGGCTTCGACTCACTCACCGCCGTCGAGCTCCGCAACCAGCTCACCGCGCTGACCGGCGAGAACCTTCCGCCCACCGCTGTTTTCGACCACCCCACGCCCCAGGCACTCGCCGGATACCTGCGCACACGGCTGTGCGGTACGACGACAGATGCCGGCGACGCGGCCACTCAGGGACGGCGGGGCTCGGCAGCCGACGCGGCACCGAGCGACGAGCCGATCGCCATTGTGAGCATGGCGTGCCGCTTTCCCGGAGGCGTCCGTACACCGGACGAACTGTGGGACCTCGTCGCGCAGGGCAGGGATGCCATATCCGGGCTGCCCACCGATCGCGGTTGGGACCTGGACGCGGTCTACGACCCCGACCCCGACCACCGTGGCACCAGCTACGTACGCGAGGGCGGCTTCCTCCACGACGCGGCCAGGTTCGACGCGGCGTTCTTCGGCATCAGCCCGCGTGAGGCGCTGGCCATGGACCCGCAGCAGCGACTGCTGCTGGAGACCGCCTGGGAGACCTTCGAAAACGCCGGCCTCGACCGCGCCTCGCTCCAGGGCAGCAACACCGGGATCTTCACGGGCGGCACCTTCCAGGGATACGGCTCCGGCGGCAGTGCGGCCGCCCCCGATGTCGAGGGCTTCCTGCTCGCGGGCGGCACACCGAGCGTCATGTCCGGCCGGCTCGCCTACTCCTTCGGCCTGGAGGGGCCCGCGATGACGGTGGACACGGCGTGTTCGTCGTCGCTGGTCGCGATGCATCTGGCGGCCCAGGCGCTGCGCCAGGGCGAGTGCGAACTGGCATTGGCCGGTGGCGTCGCGGTGATGGCCACGCCTGCGACATTCGTCGAGTTCTCGCGTCAGCGCGGCCTCGCACGGGACGGCCGCTGCAAACCGTACGCCGCCGGGGCGGACGGCACGGGCTGGGGCGAGGGCGTCGGGCTGGTCCTGCTGGAACGACTGTCCGACGCCCAGCGCAACGGCCACCGCGTACTGGCCGTATTGCGGGGCTCGGCCGTGAACCAGGACGGCACCAGCAACGGTTTGACGGCGCCGAACGGTCCTTCGCAGGAGCGGGTGATCCGGCAGGCGTTGGCGGGTGCCCGGTTGTCGGCTGCTGATGTGGATGTGGTCGAGGGCCATGGGACGGGCACGACGCTGGGTGACCCTATTGAGGCGCAGGCGTTGTTGGCGACGTATGGGCAGGAGCGGGCGGCGGATCGGCCGTTGTGGCTGGGGTCGGTCAAGTCGAACATCGGTCACACCCAGGCTGCGGCTGGGGTTGCGGGTGTCATCAAGGTGGTGCAGGCGATGCGGCATGGTGTGCTGCCCGCGTCGTTGCACATCGATGAGCCCTCGCCGCACGTGGACTGGGAGTCGGGAGCAGTTCGGCTGCTGCGGGATGCGGTGGAGTGGCCGGGAGGAGAGCGCCCGCGCCGGGCGGGTGTCTCCTCGTTCGGTATCTCGGGCACGAACGCACATCTGATCCTGGAGGAGCCACCGGTCGCGGAACCCGCACAGGTGGGGGCCGATGTCACCGGGGTGGTGCCGTGGGTCATCTCGGCGCGGGGCGCGGAAGCGCTGCGGGGGCAGGCAGCAGCCCTGGCCCAGGTGTCGGGTGCGGTGGGCGCGGTGGGTCGTTCGCTGGTGACCTCCCGGACACTGTTCGAGCAGCGGGCGGTGGTGCTGGGTGCGGGTGGGGAGGAGTTGCGTGCGGGTGTGCGGGCGCTGGCTGCTGGTGAGCCGCACCCGGATGTGATCGGCCCGGGCGAGCGGGTGGGCGACGGTGGGCTGGTGTGGCTGTTCAGCGGCCAGGGCAGCCAGCGCGTCGGCATGGGCGCGGAGTTGTATGCGCGCTTTCCCGTGTTCGCTGAGGCTTTCGACCAGGTCTGTGGACTGCTGGACCCGCACCTGGGCGTTTCGTTGCGGGAGGTGGTGTTCGAGGGCAGTGCGGAGCGGTTGGAGCACACGACGTGTGCGCAGGCGGGGTTGTTTGCGCTGCAGGTGGGGCTGGCACGGTTGCTCGAATCGTTCGGGGTGCGGCCGGATGCGGTGGTGGGCCACTCCATCGGCGAGGTGAGTGCCGCGCACATCGCCGGGGTGTTCTCGCTGGAAGACGCCTGCACGCTGGTGGCCGCCCGCGCCACGCTGATGGGGGCCCTGCCCGAGGGCGGAGCGATGGTGGCCGTCGAAGCCGGTGCCGAGGAACTCGACCTGCCCGAGGGTGTGGCGGTTGCCGCGCTGAACACACCCACCAGCACCGTCATCTCCGGCCCCGAGGAACCCGTGCTGCAACTCGCGGCGGAATGGAAAGCCCGAGGTCGAAAGACCAAACGGCTGGCGGTCAGCCACGCCTTCCACTCCCCGTTGATGGAACCGATGCTGGAAGACTTCCGCCAGGCTATTGAGCAGGTCCAGTTCCACCAGCCCACGCTTCCGTTGATCAGCAACCTGACCGGGCGGCCCGCCGACGAACACATCACCACTCCCGGCTACTGGTGCGACCACATCCGCCAGCCGGTCCACTTCGCCCCCGCCCTCACCCACCTGGGCACCCACACCTACCTCGAACTCGGCCCCGACCCCGTCCTGACCACCGCCACCCAACACACCCTCGAAGACAACCCCCTCACCCTCTGCACCCTCACCGCCAAACAACCCGAGACACGCGCCCTCGCCCACGCCCTCGCCCAGCTCCACACCCACGGCCACGACATCGACTGGACCCCCTGGTTCCCACCCGGACCCACCATCGACCTACCCACCTACGCCTTCCAACGCCAGCACTACTGGCTCGCACCCGGACACCCCGCCGAAGACATCGAGGCAGCCGGGCCGGGGGACGACTCGCCGTTCTGGGATGCCGTCGAGCGCGGGGATCTCGAAGCTCTGACGCACACGCTCGGCTCGTCCGAGGAGCAGCAGCCGATGCTGAGCGAGTTGCTGCCCGTGCTGGCGGAATGGCGGCAGCGGCGGCGCGAGCGTGCCGTGCTGGACGAGTGGCGCTACCGGGTCGACTGGAAGCAACTGCCGGAGGAGAACGCGCCTGTGCTGAGCGGCACATGGTGGGTGTTCACTTCCGCCGCGCAGGAAGAGGCTGCCCGGACGGCTGTCCGTGCCCTCGGTGAGTACGGTGCCGAGGCGCGCGTCTGTGAGGTGGATGTCGCGGCGGCCGATCGTGACCTGCTGGTCGACAAGGCGGCGACGCTGGCGGCGGAGGACACTCCGGCGGGAGTGCTCTGCCTGTTCGGGCTCGACCGGTCCCGGCTCCCGGGGCATCCGGAGCTGTCCGCCGGCCTGGCGGCGGCGACGGCGCTGGTCCAGGCGCTCGGGGACGCGGGGATCGAGGCGCCGTTGTGGTGTCTGACCCAGGGCGCGGTCTCCGCGTTGCCCGGTGAACCGCTGCCGCACCCGGATCAGGCGCAACTGTGGGGGCTGGGCCGGGTCGCCGCGCTCGAACATCCCGAGCGCTGGGGCGGGCTCGTCGATCTTCCGGTGGCCGTCGACGACCGTACGCATACGCGGCTGGCAGGAGTGCTGACGCGTGGTCAGCCCGAGGACCAGGTGGCCATCCGCTCCTGTGGGATCCTCGCGCGCCGTCTGCGCCACGCGCCGGTTTCCCGGGGCGACGGCGACAGCGGCGTCTGGGGTGCCGAGGGCACCACGCTCATCACGGGCGGCACCGGGGCGCTGGGCATGCTGCTCGCGCGCCGGCTCGCGGAGTTCGGTGCGCCGCATGTACTTCTGGCCTCCCGCAGCGGTCCGGACGCTCCGGGCGCTGCTGAACTCGTCGACGAGTTGCGTGCGCTGGGTACCGAGGTCACCGTCCGGGCCTGTGACGTCTCCGACCCGGAGGCGCTGCGGCAGCTTCTCACCGCCGTTCCGGACGCCTGTCCGCTGAAGGCCGTGTTCCACGCGGCGGGTGTGGCGGACATCGCGCCGCTGGCCGAGCTGCGGCCCGCTCAGCTCGCGGAGGCGCTGCGGGGGAAGGCGCACGCGGCGGCCCTGCTGCACGAGCTCACCCGTGATCCGGGCCTGGACCTGAGCGCCTTCGTACTGTTCTCCTCCGGGGCCGCTGTCTGGGGCAGTGCCCGGCAGGGCGCGTACGCCGCCGCCAACGCCTACCTGGACGCCCTCGCCGAGCACCGCCGTGGTCTCGGGCTGCCCGCCACCAGTGTGGCGTGGGGCCCTTGGGGTGACACGGGGATGGCGGCCGACGAGGCGGCGGTCACCTATTTCGAGCATCTGGGTCTCGCCCCGTTGGCGCCCGATCGGGCGGTTGCGGCGTTGCGGCTCGCGGTCGAGCACGGCGACACCGCCGTCACGGTCGCGGACATCGACTGGCGGAAGTTCCCCGCCGCCTTCGCCACGCAGCGGCCCAGTCCGCTGCTGGCCGATCTCTCCCTGCCCGGCGAGGGCGACGGGAGTCAGGACACCGCTGGAGCGGTCCACGACGGCGGCTCTCACCCGCTCCAGCGGCAGCTTGCCGACAGTTCGCCCGCTCAGCAGCAGCATCTGGTGCTGCGCCTGGTGCGGGCGCAGGCCGCCGCCGTGCTCGGGCACTCGGGCCCGGACGCCGTACCGTCAGGGCAGCCGTTCCAGGAGTTGGGCTTCGACTCGCTCACGGCCGTCGAGCTGCGCAATCGGTTGAGCGCTGCCAGTGGGCTCGAGCTGCCGGCGTCGCTGGTGTTCGACCACCCCACGCCGCAGGCGGTGGCCGCGTATCTCCGGGAGGAACTGACCGGCGGGCGTACGGAGGTGGCCCGAACAGCGGTGGATGTCGGCACGGTCGCGCAGGACGAGCCGATCGCGATCGTGGGCATGGCCTGCCGGTTCCCCGGTTCCGCGCACTCCCCCGAGGAGCTGTGGGAGCTGGTCGTGGAGGGACGCGACGCCATCGGGCCGATGCCGTCCGACCGCAACTGGGATCTGGGGCTGATCTACGACCCCGACCCGGACCACCCCGGCACCAGCTATGTGCGGGAGGGCGGCTTCCTCCAGGACGCCGCCGGGTTCGATGCGGGCTTCTTCGGCATCTCGCCGCGCGAGGCCCTGGCCATGGATCCGCAGCAGCGCATCCTCATGGAGACCGCGTGGGAGGCGCTGGAGAGCGCGGGCATCGACCGTGAGGCGCTGCGCGGCAGCGGAACGGGCGTGTTCACGGGTGTCACCTCGCAGGACTATCTGTCGCTCACGAACATCACCGCCAGCGATGTGGAGGGTTACGTCGCCACCGGCAACATCGGCAGTGTGGTGTCGGGCCGGGTGGCCTACACCTTCGGGCTGGAGGGCCCGGCCGTGACGGTGGACACGGCGTGCTCGTCCTCGCTGGTCGCCACCCATCTGGCCAGTCAGGCGCTGCGTCAGGGCGAGTGCGAGCTGGCGCTCGCGGGCGGGGTGACGGTGATGGCGACGCCGGGTGCCTTCGTCGAGTTCTCCCGGCAGCGCGGGATGGCGTTCGACGCGCGCTGCAAGGCCTTCGCGGCGGGAGCCGACGGGCTGGTGTGGGGCGAGGGCGCGGGGCTGCTGCTGCTGGAGCGGTTGTCGGACGCGCAGCGCAACGGGCACGAGGTGCTGGCCGTGATCCGGGGCTCGGCGGTCAACCAGGACGGTGCCAGCAACGGCCTCACCGCCCCCAACGGGCCTGCTCAGCAGCGGGTCATCGCCCAGGCGCTGGCCAACGCCCGGTTGACGCCGTCCGAGGTGGACGCCGTCGAGGCGCACGGCACGGGCACGGCGCTCGGCGACCCGATCGAGGCTCAGGCGCTGCTGGCAACGTACGGCCAGGACCGGTCGGCGGACAGGCCGCTGCTGCTGGGCTCGGTCAAGTCCAACATCGGGCACACCCAGGCCGCGGCAGGAGTGGCGGGGGTCATCAAGACGGTGCTGGCCATGCGGCACGGTGTGCTGCCCGCCTCCCTGCACATCGACGAGCCCACCGGGAAGGTCGAGTGGGAGTCGGG
>NZ_JAGPXJ010000091.1:0-30229 GCF_018070605.1 Streptomyces sp. B15 | reverse complement strand
GCGCCGTCGGCCACACCCGCTGGCAGCCGTCGCCGTGGCCCGGCTGCTGGCGCTGCTGCCCCCAGCACGGATCCGGTGGTTCCTCGAACATGCCCGGCGCGGCGCCGCGCCGGCCACCGTGGAGCAAGCACTCGCCGCCCGCCGAGACGTCGTCTCGGTGAGCCTTCGGTGCGCCGGGCAAGGCTGCCTGGAACGCTCCCTTGCGGCGGCCCTGCTCTGCCGCTGCCGGGGCACCTGGCCCACCTGGTGCACGGGGGTCCGCACCCATCCTTTCGCCGCCCACGCCTGGATCGAGGCCGAAGACCACCCGGTCGGTGAGCCCCACCTCAAGGGCCACTACCGTCTTCTGCTGAGCGTCCCGCCGCTGCCCTCCGCCCGGCGGGACACCTCCCCTCCCGAGGAGAAGCAGGGCAGCTGAAACGCGGGTCGCCATCCGTGGGGAGGAGACCGCGACCGTCCACCGGTGTGGCGGCCTGGCTAGGGTGTGCGTTCGAGAACGCGGGCAGCCTTCGACGCCGGACGCGTCCGGCGGATGAGGAGGAGCAGTGACGAACCACACCCCTGGCGGCACCGTCCGGCCGGGTCGTGTCGGTACGGGGGCCTGGTGGTCGACGGATGTGGTCCGGTGGCTGCTGTTCAGCCTGGTGTGTGCCGGGGGTTCGCTGGCGCTCTCCTGGCTCGTGCCTGTTGTGCCGTTGCCCGCCCCGGTGGGGGGAGTCACGTCGCTTCTCGCCTTCCTTCTCCTTCCGCTGGCGACGGTATTGGTACCGGTGTTCGTATTGCGGAGGGTGCCGCGCAAGAAGCGCAAGCTGGCGTGGCAGCTGATCGTCCCCCTCGTCGCGGGCGTCGCCATGGGCCTGGTCGGCAAGATCGCCGGTGAACAGGTCGCTCTCGCGGACCGGGGCCGATGGGCCGATGCCGTGGTCGTGGGCATGGAGGACAGCGGCAGCAACGAATGCGATCTGCGCACTGCCGACGGACGCGAGATCTCGCCCGCGCTCCTGGAGGGCGACGGCTGCGACGACTGGGTGACCAAGGGCGACGAGCTGCGCGTGCGGTACGACCCTGAAGGTGTGGCCGGCCCGACCGAGGACAGGAACAGCAGCTCGTACGGAGGTCTCCTCGCATCCCTCTTCGTGGCGGCCGTCGTGATGGGCACATGGGGCGGTGTGCGGCAGAACAAGTGGGACCGGGAATACGACGGGCGAGCGAACTGAGCACACGGGCCGAGTATTCCCGGACCCGCAGGGCGGACCCGGCAACGGTGGACACAGGGTGCCGCAGAGGCCGTGAGAGCACTGCCTGAGTGGCAGCCCGCGCCGACTGCGGGCCCCCTGCACGGCCGAGGGCCCGAAGTGCGGTCAGTGGTCGAAAACCTCGCCGAATTCGAGGCCGGCGTTCGCGGTGAAGCCGAAGTCGGCGCCGTTGAACGAGGTGATGTTGTGGGTCGTCAGTCCGCCTGAGCCGCCACGCAGCACCCAGACCGCTCCCGCGTCCGCCACCGTGCCGATGTCCTCGCCGGTTGCGGCGGTGAACAGGTCCGCTCTGCCGTTCTTGTCGATGTCGGCGAGATGCACACCCGCACCGAAGCGGTCGCCGGCCTCTCCGATACCGGGGACGCGGCTGGTCTCCTGGTGGAAGGTCTGCGCGCCGGAGGTGCTGACACCACTGGCGGAGCCCTTGAGGAGGACGATGGCACCGGCCTCGCTTCCCCGTACGACCTCGGTGGGGACGCCGACGGCGATGTCCGCGTAGCCGTCGCCGGTCACGTCGCGTACGGAGACGTCGGCGCCGAAGCCGTCACCGTTCTCACCGGTGCCGGGAACACCGGGGCTGTTCTGGTCGTGGATGTCAGGCTCCCGCCCGGTGTCGAGGCCGCCCGGCGCACCCCACCGGACCGTGACCGAGCCCGCCCCGCCACTGCTCACCGGCTCGCCGGTGACCAGGTCGGTCATGCCGTCCTTGTTGATGTCACCGGTCGCGACCGACCGCGCCTCGGTGTCACCGTCGGACAGGACCCGGTGGCTGTAGCCGATGTCTCCCGGGCCGCCGCGGAATGTGGCCAGATAGTCGCCGCCGCCGTCGCCGCGCTGTCCGTACAGCACGAAGTCGTTGGTGGACGTGCCCGCGAAGCGCCCCGCGGCAACGCCGTCCAGCTGGACGTCCTCGGGCAGGAAGTCGTCCTCCAGAGGCAGTGCCACGTCGCTGCCGTCGCCCTTGGGCGTCGACTCCGGGTACCACCAGAAGTGGCGTCCACTGACGACCTGGAGCTGTGCGGTGCCGTCGCCGTCGAGGTCACTGAAGGCGGCGCCCTGACCGAAGTTGCGGTCGTCGGCCGTGGGGGCGACGAGTGCCACGCCGCCGTCCGTCAGTCCCTTGGCGCCGCCCCAGACGATCGAAAGGCTGCCGTCCGGCTTGCCGTCGACCTTCTCGTGCGGGGCACCGACGACCAGGTCGGCGTAGCCGTCGTGGTTGACGTCGCCGCTGGTGACGTTCTCACCGAACTGGTCGCCCGGCTCAGCCGTGCCCGGCACGCCCGCGGAGTCCTGGGTGAGGCGCACTGAGCGGGACGGGGAGACGCCGGACGCCGACCCGAATGTCACCACCACAGCACCTGCCTTGCCGTTGGCCTCGGGAACCCCGATGGCCACATCGGTGTAGCCGTCGCCGTTGAAGTCGTCGCGCTGCCCCGAGGGCTCGGCGGCGGCCGGACCGGCCGCCGCGACGGGGACCAGGAGGCCGCCTGCGGCAAGGGCTGTCAGGGCCGCCGCTGTGACAAGTTTGCGGATACGCATACGGTCTTCGTCCTCTTCATCTGCTTCGTCTTCTTCGCTCTGCTGCCTGCTCGTGCTGCGTGTTGTGGTGCTGGTTCCGGGACTCAGACGGCCCGCCCCGCCGAATGGTTGTGCCCGCAGGGGCAGTCGGTCCGTCAGGCGGGTTCGGCTTCGAGGGCGTGTTCGGGCGGGCGGGCGAGCAGCCGGACGCCGACCAGGAGCGAGGTGGATGGGAACGCCGTCATTGCGTTCAACCGGAGCCACGACAAAGGAAAAGGCAAGGAGATCCCACTCCTTGCCACTCTCAACGTATAGCACCGCGGGGGGCTTGCGGCAAGGCCCTGGTCCTGCCGCAGCATTGTCGGCCCGAGCCGGAATCGGGCCGTAAATGGGGGGTTGCTGCATGCGTGTGGTGTTGACGACATGGGGTTCGCGCGGGGACGTCGAACCGGTGGCGGGGCTGGCGGTGCGGTTGCGGGAACTCGGCGCGGAGGTGCGGATGTGCGCGCCGCCGGACGAGGAGTTCGCTCAGCTGCTGGCCGGTGTCGGGGTACCGCTGGTGCCGCTCGGCCCGACGGTGCGCTCGGTGGTGACCGGTGAGAGGCCGCCGACGGAGCAGGATGCGTTCCGGCTTGCGGCCGAGCTGGTCGCGGCGCGGTTCGACACGCTCGGGAAGGCGGCCGAGGGATGTGACGCGCTGATGGCGACGGGCTTGCTGCCGGCAGGCGCGCGGGACGTCGCCGAAAAGCTCGGCATCCCCTACGTGTTCGCGTGCTTCCATCCGTTCGGGCTGCCGTCGCGGCATCTCCCTCCGGGGCGGAGGCCGGGCAAGCCGTCCCCGTCGGAGGAGACCGACCTCGAGGTGCTGTGGGAGCAGGACGCCCAACGTGTGAACGCCTTGTACGGCGAGGCGCTCAACAGCCATCGGGCGGCGATCGGCCTGCCACCGGTGGACAACGTCCGTGACCACGTCCTCACCGACCGGCCGTGGCTGGCGGCAGACCCGGCACTGGGCCCGTGGCAGGAGATGACGTATCTCGACCTCCTGCAGACCGGGGCGTGGATCCTTCCGGACGAACGGCCCCTCCCAAGAGAGCTGGTGGAGTTCCTGGACGCTGGTGAACCGCCCGTTCACGTGGGGTTCGGCAGCATGGCCATGCACGCCTCGACGGACATCGCCCGGGTGGCCGTCGAGGCGGTCCGGACGCACGGTCGCCGCGTGCTCGTCGCCCGGGGCTGGGCCGGGCTGACCCCGATCGACAACAGGGACGACTGCTTCGTCGTGGGCGAGGTCAACCATCAGGCGCTGTTCGGCAGGGTGGCCGCCGTCGTGCACCACGGCGGCGCCGGCACCACGACGACGGCCGCCCGGGCCGGCGTGCCCCAGGTGGTGATACCCCAGATCGCGGACCAGCCGCACTGGGCCGCCCGGGTGGCCGAACTCGGCATCGGCGCGGCACATGACGGCCCGACGCCGACGGTCGACTCCCTGTCGGCCGCACTCACCATGGCGCTGAACCCCGGGACCCGGGCAAGGGCGAGAGCCGTGGCCGGGTCGATCCGCGGCGACGGAGCGACGGTGGCCGCGAAACTGCTGTTCGACATGGTCAGCGGGGACAGGCCACCCGTGTCCGGGTGAGCGCCGCACCGGTTCCGCGCGCCAGGGTCCCTGGTACGGCCGTTCGCCGGCGCCCTCTAGCCTGGTGGGAGTCGGTGTGCCGCCGCCCTCGAACGAGGCACGCCCGCCACACCACCCCGGACCGCGGGCCGGCCGCCGACCGGCGCACCGACCGACACGAACTGCACACGACCACGGGAGTACGGGTGTCACGGAACACGAACGACGGTGTCCCTGACCCGGAACGCGAGGAACCACGGCACGAGGAACCGCAGCGCGAGGACCCGCGACGCGCGGAACCGCAGCGCGAGGACGGCGGGCCGGAGCCCGTGTCCGGCCCGCCGGACGTCCCCTCCCGCCACCCCACCTGGACCCGATCGCGGTGGGTCCGTCTGGTGCGCCCCGTGGCGGCGGTACTGGCGGCCCTGTGCGTAACGGTGCTGGCGACGATCGGTACGTTGCGCAACACGGTCCTGGACCGTGGTTTCTACCAGCACGTACTGGACGACGAGCGGGCGTACCACCGGCTCTACGACGAGGTGCTCGTCTCCCCGGAGGCCCAGCCGGTCACGCGGAGCCTGCTGGCCCGTCTCCCGGTGCCGGAGTCGGTGGTGACGGCGAATCTGAAGACGGTGCTGCCGCCCGCGACCGTACGGGAGCTCACCGATGAGCAGATCGGAGCCGTCACCCGCTACCTCCGGGGTGAGACGGACACCCTTGCCGTCTCGGTCGACCTCACCCCCGTACTGGCGAACGTGGACAAACTCACGGAGGTGTACCTCGGCGGTCTGGTCTCCCAGGCGCAGGGCCGGGAGAAGGCCGACCTTTCGGTAGCGGTCAAGCGCATCGAGGAGGCGGTGGACGATGTCGCTGCCGGACGGCGCCCCGCGGATCTTCCTACCGTCGACCTGAGCGACCGGGCCGTGAAGGACGTCGCCAGGCTGCTGCTGTCCGGCGTCCCCAAGGACGAACGCGCGGCGCTCAGACCGCAGGTCGAGGGGGCCCTCGCGGTGGGTGACGTGGCGACGGCGCTGGCTGCGGTCGGACCGCAGCTGATCGGCGGACGAGCGGGCGCCGGCGCCGAGGAGGGCGAACAGGAGCTGCTGCGCATCACCGAGGGCGGCCGGTGGAATGTCGTGGAGGACCTGGAGAGCACCGGTGTGCGCACCGGGGCCCTGGAGTACGCCCGTGGCATCACCCGGCTCGCCCTGGGATGGGTCTACAGCCTCGCCGTGATCGTCGGCGCCGCTTCCTTCGCGTTTCTGTGGCTCACCGGACCGCGCCGCCGGTTGAGGAGGCTGCGCGCCGTCGGCTGGAGCCTCGCCGCGGGCGGCGTGCTGACGGCCGCCTTCTTCCGGATCGTCCAGTGGGAGGCGGACGGCCTGTGGGGGAGGGCGCCCGGCTCCTGGCCGCCGGCCCTCGCCGCCCTGGCGGAGGACCTGGAGCGCACCGCCCTGCAGACTCTCACCACCGCGGGCGTCTCGGCCGCACTCACCCCGCTGGCCTTCGGGCTGTTCCTGGTGGCTCTCTCCTTCGTGCGACGGCGGCCGAGGGCGGCGCGGTCGCTGACGGCCAAGGGCCGTACCAAGCTGCTGGCCGGCATGTCGGCGGTCACCACCACCGCTGTCGTGCTGGGCGTCACCTTCGTCCCGGCGGCCGCGAGCGGTTCGGAGGAGACCTACTGCAACGGCTCCGCCCAGTTGTGCGAGCTGCGCTACGACCAGGCCGCCTACGTCGCCACCCACAACGCGATGTCGACGACCGCCGACCGCTTCATCAGCCCGCTCCAGGACGGTGACATCACCGCACAGCTCGACAACGGCGCCCGGGCGCTGCTGGTGGACACCCATACCTGGGAGCGGCCCGACCAGATAGCGCAGCGGCTGAAGGTGTCCGAGTTCGCGCCGGAGATGAGGGAGCGGATCACGGGCCTGATCGACAAGGCGCAGCCGTCGCGGCCAGGGCTGTGGCTGTGCCACGCCGTCTGCCGGGGCGGGGCGATTCCGCTCGTCGAGACGCTGCGTGACATCGGGACCTGGCTCGACGAGCACCCGGGCGAGGTCGTGACGCTGATCGTCCAGGACGGGATCTCCGGCGAGCAGACCAGGGCCGCGTTCCGGAAAGCCGGTCTGGACCGTCTGCTGTACACCCCCGACGACGACCCGAAGGCGCAGTGGCCGACGCTGGGGAAGATGGTCGAGGACAACAAGCGCCTGGTCGTCTTCGCCGAGCACGCCGACGGCCCGGCCCCCTGGTACCGCAACTTCTACCGGTACGGCATGGAGACGCCCTACGCCTTCTCCACCCCGGAGGAGATGACCTGCGAGCCCAACCGCGGCGGGACCGGGAAGCGGCTCTTCCTGATGAACCACTTCGTCACCAGCGGCGGGGGCAGCAGGATCGACGCGAGGGAGGTCAACGCGAAGGACTTCGTCGTGGACCGCGCCCAAAGGTGCGAGGCCGCACGCGGCCACCCGGTGAACTTCGTCGCCGTGGACTTCGCCAACCTCGGTGACGCCGCGGCGGCCGTGGACACGCTCAACGCCGCTCGGAACCCCTGAGAGCGCTGACGCGCCCGCATCGTCGACCCGGGTCGCTCCACAAGTCCGAGCTGAGCCGGGCCGAACGTGCGGGAGCGCTCCCGCACGTGAGGGCCGACCATCCGGATCTCCGGCGCGCCCGCCGCTCGGTCAGGGGCGCGGGGACGAGGGGCGCCGTGCTCAGGCGGTGGCCTGAATTGTGGTCGGTCCGACTCCGGTGGGTTTTACGGCGATGACATCGGGGCAACCAAACTGTTGCACCGTCAGATGGGAGCGCTCCCAAACCGGAGGGAGCGCTCCCGGTCCCGGAACCTCGTCTCGGAGGACGGAGATCACGACATGCAATCCCATGTATTAGGCAGCTCCCCCCGCCATGCAGTGCGCGCAGTGGTCCTACTGGCCGCCGCCATGCTGTTCCTGCTCCCTTGGGCGCAGGGCGCATCCGCCCACGGCTCGGTCGTCGACCCGGCGTCCCGCAACTACGGCTGCTGGGAACGGTGGGGCGACGACCATCTGAACCCGGACATGGCCACGGAAGACCCCATGTGCTGGCAGGCGTGGCAGGACGACCCCAACGCCATGTGGAACTGGAACGGCCTCTACCGCAACGGGGTCGGCGGCGATCACCAGGGCGCCATCCCGGACGGCCAGCTGTGCAGCGGTGGACAGACGGAGGGAGGCCGCTACAACTCCCTGGACGCCGTGGGTGCGTGGAAGACCACGGATGTGACGGACGACTTCACCGTGGAGCTGTACGACCAGGCCAGCCACGGCGCGGACTACTTCCAGGTGTACGTCACCAAGCAGGGCTTCGACCCCACCACGCAGGCCATCGGCTGGGACGATCTGGAACTCGTCGCGGAGACGGGCAGCTACGCGCCTGCCAACACCTACTCGATCCCGGTCAGCACGTCCGGCTACGACGGCCGCCATGTCGTCTACACGATCTGGAAGGCCTCACACATGGATCAGACGTACTACCTGTGCAGTGACGTGAACTTCGGCTGACCGTCGAACACCAACGTGTTCTCACCGGAACGCGTCGCTCAGCGCGGGCAGTCGGCCGTGAGAAGGCCGGCTGCCCGCACCCCTTTCGATCCCTGCTCCGGACCCGAGTCCGTCACCGCACCTCTCCCCGCAGCACATCACTGCCCCACGCCGTCAGCCGTTCGGCGAGCTCACCGTCCCCGTTCAGCACATGAGTGCTGAACGCGTTCCGCTCGTGCGCCAGCACGGCTGCCTCCCACACGCACGGGGCCAGGCCCTGCCGCCCCGGCCGCAGCTGAGCGGGGGCCCCGGCCGGACCGGTGAACACCGCCAGATCCGACATGTACCCCTCGATCCAGGTGTGGACGAGGACGTAGTCGCCGTCGCCCCCGGCATGCACCAGCAGCACGGCGAGCCCGAGAGAACCGCGTGCGCCGCCCGCCGCCAAGTGGTCCGCGGCAAGCCGCAGCGCCGCGGACTTCTCCCGCTCGGCCACCGTGCGTCCGGGCGCCTCGATCGCGTACACCTTCACCAGGTGCCCCGCTGTCTCCTGTGTGCCCAGCGGACTCACGGCACGGGAGTGGTACCGGCGCCGAGCGTGAGTAGTTCACCGGCGGTCACGGACCCCGGCAGCCGTCCCGGCGACATCTCAACGAGTTCGGCCATACGAGCATTCTCAACGGCGCCCCGTCCGGCCGGGGCCACCGGCCCTTGCCCCAGGAGGAGCCGGCAGGAGGCCTCTGCGGTCCCATGACCGTTGTGGAAGCGGCTCGTTGGGCACGCCATGGGGAAGGGGCCGGGTGGTGTCGGACGATCCATGGGAGCGGATCGAGCCGCTGTTGCCGGTCCGTGAGCGCCGCCGGGCGGCTTCCGCTCGATGACCGGCGGTGCCTTCCAGGCATCCTTTTCGAGCTGCACACGCGGATCCAGTGGGAGTGGCCGCTGCCGCAGGAGTTGGGCTTGGCTTCGGGCCGGGGATGCATGCGGTCCTCCGGCGGCAGTCACCAGGGCCGGCCCTTGCGCACCGAGTCCTAAGGGCGGAAGGTGCGGCGGTAGGTGTCGGGTGGGACGCCGACGCTGCGGTGGAAGTGGCGGCGCAGGGTGGTGGCGGTGCCCATTCCGGTGGCCGCGGCGATGGTGTCCACGGTGGCGTTGGTGGTCTCCAGCAGTTCCTGGGCGTGGCGGATGCGCTGGGTGTGGAGCCATCGCAGTGGCGTGGTGCCGGTGAGGTGTTTGAAGTAGCGGCTGAGGTGGCGTGAGCTCATGCGGGCCTGGCGGGCCAGGTCCTCCACGGTGAGTGGTTGATCCAGCCGCTCCAGCGCCCAGGGGAAGAGCTCGTCCAGTGGGTGGTTGCCCGGGGCGGGGAGGGGGGTGGCGATGAACTGGGCCTGGCCGCCGTCGCGATGGGGTGGGATGACCAGACGGCGGGCGATCTTGTTGGCGTTCGCCGAGCCGTGGTCGAGGCGGACCAGGTGCAGGCACAGATCCATGGCGGCGGCCTTGCCCGCGGAGGTGAGGACGTCACCGTTGTCGACGTAGAGGACATCGGGATCGACGGTGGCCGCCGGGTGGCGCCGGGCGAGCTCCCTTGTGTGGGCCCAGTGTGTGGTGGCGCGCCTGCCGTCCAGCAGTCCTGCCGCGCCCAGGACGAAGGCGCCCGTGCACAGTGAGGCCACGCGGGCGCCCGCCTCGTGTGCGGCACGTACCGCCTCGATCAGCTCGGCGGGCGGTTCGCGGTCGGTGTCGGCCCAGCCGGGGACGATCACGGTGTCGGCGTGCGTGAGGTGGTCGAGTCCGTGGTCGGGTTCAAGGCGGAAGCGGTCGACGTCTACCGGACCGCTTCCACAGACGGAGAAGTCGTACCAGGGGCCCACGATGTGGGTGAGGTCCGCTCCGAAGATCTCGACGGCCACGGACAGTTCGTAGTGGAGCATGCCGTCGGTGACGGCAAGTGCGACAGCAGACATGTCCGAAACTGTACGTGCCATGTCGTTCCCGACAGTCGTGCGATGTGCTGCCGGGAGGACAGGGTGTGGGTGTCAGACCGCAGCGGTTCGACATCGCGGCGGGCATTCGAGTACACGGGAGAGTCTCATGGGGGCAGGTCAGCTGGTGGCGGTGTTCGGCGCGTACGGACACACCGGACGGTTCGTGGTCGCGGAGCTGGCCGCGCGTGGATTCGTCCCGGTGCTGTCCGGGCGCAACGCACAGACCTTGGAGGAACTGGCCCGCGAGCACCGGCTGGAGGCCAGGGTGGCCTCGGCCGAGGACCCGGCTTCGCTGGACCGGGCCCTGGTGGGGACGGCGGCGGTGATCAACTGCGCCGGCCCCTTCGCCTCGACCACCGGCCCGGTGATCGAGGCCGCGCTCCGCGCGGGTATCCCCTACCTGGACGTGGCCGCCGAGCTGGAGGCCAACCTCGACACCTTCGCCCACTACCGTGAGCGGGCCCGGGAGGCGGGAGCGGTGATCGTCCCGGCCATGGCCTTCTTCGGCGGCCTCGGCGACCTGCTGGCCACCGCGGCAATGGGCGACTGGACCGAGGCCGACGAGGCACATATCGCCTACGCACTCAGCAACTGGCACCCCACCGCCGGCACCCGGCTCTCGGGCGCGGTCTCCCGGGAGCGGCGCGGTGACCACCGCCTTCGCTACAGCGGCGGACAATGGGAGCACCGCACCGACGCCGCGCCCACCCTGGAGTGGACCTTCCCGGAACCGATGGGACCCCGGCAGGTGATCGGGGAGTTCACGATGGCGGACGTCGTCACCGTTCCCCAGCACCTGTCCATCCCCGACGTGACCACCTACATGAGCGCCGAAGCGGCCCGCGACGTCGCCGCTCCCCACACACCGGCCCCGACCGCCACCGACGAGAGCGGGCGCTCCGAGCAGACCTTCCTCGTCGACGTGGTCGTGCGCTCCGGCGGAGCCGAACGCCGGGCCACGGCCGGCGGGAAGGACATCTACGCCGTCACCGCGCCCCTCGTCGCCGAGGCCCTCGAGCGCGTCCTGACCGGCCGCACCAAGACCGTCGGCGTCGCCTCCGCCGGCGAGATCTTCGATGCCCCCGACTTCCTTCACGCACTCGCCCCGCATGTCACGCTGGACCTGCACCCGCAGATGCAGAACGCCTGACCCACGGGCTCGAACGCACCAAGGCATCACGACGTCCGCCGAACGACGGCACACCGATTTCACGCCCACAGGGTGTCGCCGTCAGGCGACCGACGCAGGCCGGGTCCGCGACGCGGTGGCCGAGGTGTGGTCGCGCCGGCGGGAGCAGTTGCGGGCGGACCTGACCGCGGCGGTGGAGAACGGTGAACTCCCCGCCGGGTTCGCCATCGACCAGGCACTGTTCGAGATGATCGCTGCCGGGCTGGCGCTGAGCCGGACCGGGGGGAGGGCTCGGAGCCTGCAGCGACAGGCGTCACCAGCAGAGGAGTGCGCGACCAAGGGTGAGGAAGGCCTCGTGGATGTCGTTGCGGTACGGGAGCCACGCCGCAATTCGGCCTCGGTCCACTCGGCCAGGCGTCGGCAGCACGTCATGCCCGAACCAAAGCCGAGTTCCTGAGGCAGACGTTCCCAGGCCATACCAGCATGCAGTACGAACAAGATGCCCTGGCACACCAGCCGATCCGGATGCCGATTCCGCCCCGGGTGAGGGGCCCGCCGCCCGACTTTGGGCAGCAGCGGCCTGATGTCCGAGCCCAGGGCACCGGACGCCCAGGGGCCGACCCGGCCCGCCGACCGCCGCGGGTGGCGAGCACGTCTTCTGTCCGGCAGGAGGCCCGTGCCCAGCAGGAGTCGAGTTCCGGTTGCGACAGGGAGTCGACGTGGTGAACCGACACGCTGGAGCCGTCCGCGACCGGCTTGGTCACCACCGGGGTCGGCCGCTACCAGCCGTTTCACGCCCTCCGGTACCTCGCCCGTACCGGGCCGCCACAGCACCCGCTTCACCACCGGCAGACCTGCCGCGCCCAGCACCGCCTGCGCCCGCCCCTTGTGCCACGCCGCCGCACACGCCGCGTTGTCCGCACCGGTGAACCGCAGACCGGCCATCTCCTTCACCCTCACCAGGCCGGCCGGCGCCCGCGGCGCAGGATCGGCCGGCTCGGCCTCGTACTTCGATGTATCGGCCTGTCAGCCCGGGTACCTGGTCAGGATGTCGGGCTCAGGAGCATCACGTGTTCGGGATCCGGCAGGGGCACGAAGCCGACCTTGGAGTAGACGCCGTGGGCGTCGAGAGTGGCGAGCAGGACACGCCTGAGCCGGTAAGGGGCAAGGTGGTCGCGAACAGCGCCGGCCAGCCGGGTGCCGAGTCCTTTGCCGCGGTGCGCGGGAGCGACGTAGACGTCGCAGAGCCAGGCGAAGGTGGCGCGGTCGGTCACCACGCGCGCGTAGGCGACCTGGGAGCCGGCGGAACCGGCGCTGTCGGTCCCGGAGCGGGAGACGTCGTAGAGCCCGAAGTTGAGGGAGCCGCGCACCGAGCGCTCGACCGTTTCCCGGCTGAGGCCCAGCGCCCAGTACGCGTCGGTCGAAAGCCAGTGATGCACCAGGTCGATGTCGAGACGGTCCGGGTCCGTGGAGAGCTCGTAGCCGTCTTTCCAGCAAGAGGTCATGACGAGGCAGCGTAGCGATGGTGGTTGGTCCTTCCAAGTGGATACTTGGCGGAACCAAGTAGGAAGAGCCGGTGTGAAGAGCTCGCGCGGGGCCGGCTCCGGCGTCCGCTCCTGCCGCGCTCGCCGTCGGCGTCACCGGCGCCCGGCTTCGGCCGAGCCCGTGTCACGACCGGTGCCGAGCGGCTGCGCACCAGCTCGCGGCAGCCTCCGACACAACTGAGCAAGGGCGAGCGCTCTTGCCGCACAGGGCGTGTGCGGAGCCCTAATGTCATGTCTGCAACCCCCCGACCTGGCCGGAGGAGGACAGATGACCGGAGCGCGTCCGATGCGAATCGCGCTGTGGGGCGCCGCGATCGGCGGTGCGGCCACCGCCGGCTATCTGGGGCTGGTCACCGCGGCACTGCCTGTCGACGTGGGCGTGGGACGCCGCTTCCGGCGACTGGGACCGCAGACCGTCGAGATCGCGGCGCCCAGGGACGCGGTCTTCGAGGTGGTCTCCGGGCCCTACCTGGGGCGCACTCCGAGGGCGATGCGGGAGAAGCTGAACGTCCTTGAGCGCGGAAGCGACCTGGTCCTGGCCGAACATTTCACTCCGATCGCGGGCGGGCGGCTGACGGCGGTGACGGTGGAGACGGTGCGCTTCACCCCGCCCGAGCGCATCGACTTCCGCCTCGTACGCGGCCCCGTCCCGCAGGTGACCGAGTCCTTCGTGCTGCACGAGACCGGATCCGGAACGCGCCTGGAGTACGAGGGGCGGATGGGTACGGACCTGTGGCGGCCAGGCCAGTGGTGGGGTGCGCAGGTGGCCGCACGGTGGGAGAGCACCGTGGCCGCGTCCCTGTCCGCGATCAGAGCCGAAGCGGAACGCCGGGCCCAGGGCGGGCGCCGGTGAAGAAGTGGTCGGCGTCGGCGTCAGTGTCGGCGCCGGCTGCCGAGCGCACGCTCCGGTCGGCCTCGACGCTGATCACTCTCATGCGGCACGCGCGTTGCCGTGACGGCGGCAGCGGGCGGATGTATGACAACGGCAGCGGTGACCGAACGTCTGCCAACGGCGATACGAGGGCGAGAACGCATGACGGCGAACCACACGGCCCCAGCGGCACAGCCGGGAGCGGGGGACAGCGCCCCGGCCGTCGCGGCTGGGGCGAAGCGGGACCGGGAGGAGGTGTTCATCGAGTTCACCAAGTCGATCTGCCCGCTGTGCAAGGTGCCGGTGGACGCCCAGGTCAACATCCGCGAGGGCAAGGTCTATCTGCGTAAACGCTGCCGCGAGCACGGTGGGTTCGAGGCGCTGGTCTACGGTGACGCCGAGGAGTATCTGTCCTCGGCCCGGTTCAACAAGCCCGGCACCCTTCCGCTCGCCTTCCAGACAGAGGTGCGGGACGGCTGTCCGTCGGACTGCGGGTTGTGCCCTGAGCACAAGCAGCACGCCTGCCTGGGAATCATCGAGGTCAACACCGGCTGCAACCTGGACTGCCCGATCTGCTTCGCCGACTCCGGCCACCAGCCCGCGGGCGCCTCGCGGACGGAGTCCGGGGGCGGTTACACGATCACGCACGAGCAGTGCGCCCGGATGCTCGACGCGTTCGTGGCGTCCGAGGGCGAGCCGGAGGTGGTGATGTTCTCCGGCGGAGAGCCCACCATCCACAAGCACATCCTCGACTTCGTCGACCTCGCCCAGGCCCGACCGATCAAGAGCGTCAACCTCAACACCAACGGCATCCGCCTGGCCACCGACCAGCGGTTCGTCGCCGAGCTGGGCAGGCGCAACCAGGTGCCCGGCAAGTCGGTGAACGTCTATCTGCAGTTCGACGGTTTCGACGAGCGCACCCACCTGCAGATCCGTGGTCGGGACCTGCGCGGTTTCAAGCAGCGGGCATTGGACCACTGCGCCGAGGCCGGGCTGACGGTCACACTGGTGGCCGCTGTCGAGCGGGGCCTCAACGAGCACGAACTCGGCCCGATCATCGAGTTCGGTGTCGACCATCCGGCAGTGCGGTCGGTGGCCATCCAGCCGGTCACCCACTCGGGCCGCCATCTGGCGTTCGATCCGCTGAACCGGCTGACCAACCCGGACGTCATCCGCCTCATCGACGAGCAGCTGCCGGGCTGGTTCCGAAAGGGTGACTTCTTCCCCGTACCCTGCTGCTTTCCCACCTGCCGCTCCATCACCTATCTGCTGGTCGACGGCGAACCGGGCAACCGCACCGTCGTACCCGTTCCGCGCCTGCTGAACGTGGAGGACCACCTCGACTACGTCACCAACCGGGTGATGCCGGACGCCGGTGTCCGCGAAGCGCTGGAGAAGCTGTGGTCCGCGTCCGCGGTCATGGGCACCGGCACGACGGGGGAGAAACTGCGCGTCGCAGCGGAGGCACTGGAGTGTGCGGACGCCTGCGGAATCGATCTCCCGGAAGCGGTCAAGAACCTCGACGACAAGGCATTCATGGTCGTCGTCCAGGACTTCCAGGACCCCTACACCCTCAACGTCAAACAACTGATGAAGTGCTGCGTGGAGGAAATCACCCCTGACGGGCGCCTCATCCCCTTCTGCGCGTACAACTCCGTCGGCTATCGCGAACAGGTCCGGGCCCAGCTGTCCGGGGTGCCCGTGGCCGACGTCGCCCCCAACGCGCTGCCGCTCTCCGAGCATCTCGTCGACACGCCGTACGGTTCCAAGACCGCCCGTGGCGGTGTTCCCCGGCCCGCCGCCGAGGACGGCACACGATGACCGGGCCCGACGATCCGCCGACGACCGCCACGGCGGGCAGCGCCACGGCAAGAAGCGATGTGAAGGCGTGCTGCGCCGCCGCGTACTCCTCCGACGTCGTCGCCCTGCTCCTCGGCGACTCCTACCACCCGGGCGGCATCGCCCTCACCCGGCGCCTCGCCGACGGCCTGGCTCTTTGCGAGGGAGACCGGGTGCTCGATGTGGCCTGCGGGCGCGGCACCACGGCCCTGCTCCTGGCCGACGCCTACGGCGCGCGGGTGGACGGTGTGGACTACTCCTCGGCGAACACCGCCCTCGCCCAGGCAGCCGCCTCCGCCGCCGGACTGGCCGCGCGGACCGGCTTCACCACCGGCGACGCCGAGCGCCTGCCCTTCCCGGACGGCGTCTTCGACGCGGTGGTGTGCGAATGCGCCCTGTGCACCTTCCCCGACAAACCCCGCGCCGCCGCCGAGTTCGCGCGCGTACTCCGGCCCGGCGGCCGGGTGGGCCTCACGGACGTCACCGTCGGCACCGACCGGCTCCCGCCGGAACTGACGGGTCTGGCTGCCCGTATCGCCTGCATCGCCGACGCCCGCTCGCAGGCCGAGTACGAGGCGACCTTCGAGGGTGCCGGACTGCGCACGGTCCTCACCGAGGGCCATGATCAGGCCATGAGCCGAATGATCGACCAGATCGAAGCACGGCTGAACCTGCTGGGCTTGACCGCCGCCGATCAAGTCGCCGACGCCGGCGTGGACCTTGCCGCCGCCCCGGCGGTGCTGGCCGCCGCCCGCATTGCTGTGGCCGAGGGCGGCCTCGGCTACAGCCTCCTCGTCGCCGAGAAGATCGTCTGACTCCGGGCCGTCGCTGCGCCGTGTGTGGGAGCTGCCTCCGGCAGGGCCCGGGCCTCCATCGGCGCGCGAGTGGCTGTGAACATCCTGTTGGTTCTGCGGCAATGGCCTGTGGACTGAACGGTATATTCCGTTAAGTTGGGATCAAAGAGCGTCTGTTTTCGGCCAGCTGGCCCACGTTACTTGAGTAACTTCCGTTGCGCTGGTTTCCGTGGCTCCCCCTGTTGTGCCGTGGAGCCGCCAGTGCCGTCTTTCGTTTGCCTGCACTTAACAATCACTTACGGTGCGACTGATTACGACCGTTGACGTCCGCAGTCCCCTTTTGTTTGGCTTTGTCGATGGCCTGGACCACCTTCCAGCCGGGGGCCCTTACGGGCCTAGAGGCCGGATCGGGAGGCTACGACCAAGGAGCACTTCAACCCAGTGACGGGGGTTCACGCGTGCGATACGAGATCATGGGTCCGCTTCGTGTCGTTGACGGAGAACGTAAAACAACGATCAAGGCTCAGAAGGTCGAAATTCTGCTCGCCGTTCTTCTCGTTAGATCCAACCAGGTGGTCACCGTCGACCAGCTCATTCGAGAGATATGGGGAGAGGAGCCACCCCGCCGAGTCATTGCGGGGCTTCACGTCTACGTTTCGCAGGTGCGCAAATTCCTGAACCGCCCGGGCGGAATAGAAAGGAAGGAGGGGCCGGTTCTCACAAAACCCTCGGGCTACATGTTGAGTCTGGGTTCGGACGGGCTCGATCTTCGCACGTTCGACAAATTGGTGAGGGACGGCAGAGGGTACTACCGTTCGCAGGAGTACGAGGAGGCAACCCGAAGTCTGGAGAATGCGCTGAGCCTGTGCCGCGGGCCGCTGCTCGACGGTGCGTGCCGCGGGCCGATACTCCAGGGATTCCAGACCTGGCTCAACGAGACCTGGCTCGAATGCATGGAGATGCTGATGGACGCGCGCCTGGCCCTGGGCCGGCACCGCGAGCTCATCAGCGACCTGTACTGGCTCAGCACCGAACACCCCCTGCGGGAGGCGTTCCACCGCCAGCTGATGCTGGCACTGCACCGCAGCGACCGCCAGGCCGACGCGTTGCAGGTGTACCAGCGGGCCCGCCGCATGCTCAACGACGAGCTGGGGCTGGAGCCCGGACGCGCACTCCAGGACATGCAGCACGCGATCCTGACGGCCGACAGCCGTCTGGTGCTGCCGCACCGCGACTCGACCGTGACCGGGGGAGTGTCGTGAATCCGCAGCTCACACAAGAGGACCGGGACCTGTGGATCCGGCGCTACCACCGGGCCCGCGAGGGCGCCGTGCAGCTCGTCTGCTTCCCGCACGCCGGGGGCTCCGCGAGCTTCTACTTCCCGGTCTCCGCCCAGCTGGCCCCGAACGTCGATGTCTCGGCGGTGCAGTACCCGGGGCGGCAGGACCGCCGCGCCGAGCCCTGCGTCGACAGCATCCAGAAGCTGGCCGACCTGGTGGCGGAGGCCGTCCGACCGCTGGCCGAGCGTCCGTTGGCGTTCTTCGGGCACAGCATGGGGGCCATGGTCGCCTACGAGGTGGCACTCAGGCTCGAAGCGGACGGGGCGCCGGCCCTCACCCGGCTCTTCGTCTCAGGGAGAAGGGCGCCATCCACCTATCGCGAGGAACGGGTGCACGAGCGCGACGACAACGGGGTCATCGCGGAACTCCAGCAGCTCAGCGGCACCGAGTCGGACCTGCTCGACGATCCGGAGGTGCTGGAGATGATCCTCCCCGCGGTGCGCAGCGACTACGCCGCGGTGGAGCGGTACCGCCACGAGCCCGGCCGCGTGGTGAGCTGTCCGGTCGTCGCGCTCATCGGGGACCAGGACGACAAGGTGACCACGGACGAGGCCCGTGCCTGGGCCGGGCACACCTCGGGCACGTTCGACCTGCGGGTGCATCCCGGCGGCCACTTCTACCTCGTGGACAGGAGCCGAGACGTCATGGACTTCGTCGGCGAACAGCTCACAGCCGTCGGCAGTTGAACAACCAACCGTTCTCCCTGGGCAATCGGGAGCGGTTTCGCAACGGCCGCGCGCCAGATGTCTTCCCATCTGGCGCGCGTTCGTTCGTGCGTTCACCGAACGCTGCGGCAGACGCTCCCGCTATTCGGCGATCCTGGTGCGCATAGTCCACCTGAAGATGACCCGAGAAAGGTCTCCCGAATCGCCGACGAGTTCGAAGTGCTCATATCCACCGCAGTACGGGATCTTGAGCTTCCTGTCGATCACGGTGGAACGCTCGGCCTGTACCGCATTCGGCATTCCGGCAGGGCCGCCCTCCAACAGGACGTCTATCTTTCCCCTGTCATGTGACGGACGTTTATTTTCCTGCATGTACTGCCTCCCAAGGAAAGTGTCCGTGAATGGTCCGTGGCTGAGTGGCCCGTGCGAGGGCATGCCGACGGGCGGCTACCGCGCCTCTCGTGGCCGTGTCGGATGACGCCTCGGACCTGCTCGCCCGCCGACTTCACCGCCGCCGCGGCCACGGCTCCCAACGCGTCGGCTATACGGTGTCGAATATGCTCTTGCCGTAGGAGGGGTAAACACTCGACTCCCCATGAGCACTGTACAGACCGGCGTCAACGACGCCACCCCCGCAACGCTCACGAGCAGGTGCAGACGGACCCGGTCGCGAACTGTATGCGCGCTGCTCATCCCCGCTTTTCAGCGGGGACGACGGCGTGTGCCAAGGGCATTTTTTGGTGCCGCTTTAGAACTAGCTTTGATCCGCTGCTGAGGATGAACGCCCTGGTGAACCATACGTTCGACTCTGGCGTGAGGTGCGATGCCTGCTACTTCCATCGCGGTCGTGGGACTGGCCTGTCGGCTGCCCCGCGCTGACAGCCCGTCAGCCTACTGGCGGCTGCTGCGCGACGGCCGCAGCGCCATCGCCCCGATGCCGGCGGACCGCCGTACCGCCACGCACGAGCCGCCGTCCGGTCGGCACGGCGGCTTCCTCGACCGGGTGGACGCGTTCGACGCGCGCTTCTTCGGCGTCTCGCCCCGCGAAGCCCTCGCCATGGATCCCCAGCAGCGGCTCATGCTCGAACTGGGCTGGGAGGCGATGGAGGACGCCGGGATCCCGGCGTCCGCCCTGCACGGCTCCGACACCGGAGTCTTCGTCGGCGCCATCTGGGACGACTACGCCCATCTGCTCCGGGCCCACGGCCCGGCGGCGCAGACCCGGCACACCATGACGGGAGTCCACCGGAGCATCATCGCCAACCGGCTCTCGTACACCCTCGGCCTGCGCGGGCCGAGCCTGACCATCGACGCGGCACAGGCCTCCTCGCTGGCCGCCGTGCACCTCGCGTGCGAGAGCCTGCGCCACGACGAGTGCCGACTCGCCCTCGCCGGTGGCGTGAACCTCGTACTCGGCGACGCCAGCACGACCGCCACCGAGCACTTCGGCGGGCTCTCACCCGACGACCGCTGCTACACCTTCGACGCCCGCGCCAACGGATTCGTCCGCGGCGAGGGCGGCGTCACCGTGCTGCTCAAACCCCTGGCAGACGCCCTGCGCGACGGCGACCGCGTCCACTGCGTGATCGAGGGCGGCGCGTTCAACAACGACGGTGCGACGAACGGGCTCACCGTCCCCAGCGCCGAGGCCCAAGAGGCCGTGATCCGGCTCGCCCACCGGCGGGCGGGGCGTGCACCCGCCGAGGTGCAGTATGTCGAGCTGCACGGTACGGGCACCCGCGTCGGCGACCCCATCGAAGCCGCGGCCCTGGGCGCGGCGCTCGGCTCGGGCGGCGGACGCCCGCAGGACGAGCCGCTGCTGGTCGGCTCCGCCAAGACCAACATCGGGCACCTGGAAGGCGCCTCCGGCGTGGCAGGACTGCTCAAGGCGGCGCTGAGCATCGCCTACGGCGAGCTGCCGCCCAGCCTCAACTACGCCACCCCGAATCCCCGCATCCCGCTCGCGGACCTCGGGCTGCGGGTCCAGGACACCCTCGCTCCATGGCCGCACCCAGAGCGGCGGAAGGTGGCCGGCGTCAGCTCGTTCGGCATGGGCGGCACCAACTGCCACCTGGTGCTCGCCGAGGCGCCCTCGCCCGTGGTGACCTCGCCCGTGGCGCCGAGGACCGTCTCGCCCGCCTCCGACCCGACACCCGTCCAGTCCGCACCCCCGGCCTCTCCCGAGCCGGGCCCCACACCCGGGGACACCATTCCCTGGCCGCTGTCCGGCAAGAGCCAGGCCGCTCTCCGCGCCCAGGCCGAGCGGTTGCGCGCCCACGTCGCGGCCCGGCCCGCGCCCGACCCCGCCGACTACGCGTACTCCCTCGCCACCACCCGCACGGCCCACCCGCACCGCGCCGTCGTCCTCGGCACGGACACCACCGAACTGCTGGGCCGGCTCGACGCGCTGGCAGCGGCGGACCACTCCGCTCCCGGAACCGTGACCGGCGAGATCACCGGCGGCAGCGTCGCCTTCCTCTTCAGCGGCCAGGGCAGCCAGCGGCTCGCCATGGGTCGTCAACTCCACGCGACGCACCCCGTCTTCGCCGACGCACTCGACGAGGCGTTCGCCTGCCTCGACCCGCACCTCGAACGCCCGTTGCACGAGGTCGTCCTCGGCGACGACCAGGACTCGCCGCTCGACCGGACCTGCTACGCGCAGCCCGCCCTCTTCGCCGTCGAGGTCGCCCTCTACCGTCTCGTCACCTCCTTCGGGCTGCGCGCCGACCATCTGATGGGCCACTCGGTCGGCGAGATCGCCGCGGCACATGTGGCGGGAGCCCTGTCGCTGCCCGACGCCTGCGCGCTCGTGGCGGCACGCGGACGGCTCATGCAGTCCGTCACCGCACCCGGCGCGATGGTCGCGCTCCAGGCCACCGAGGACGAAGCCGTCGAGCAACTGCTGGCCGGACACGAGGACAGGCTGGCGCTCGCCGCCGTCAACGGCCCGGTCTCCATCGTGCTGTCCGGCGACGAGCAAGCCGTGCGGGAGGCTGCCGAAGCGTGGCGGGCGCGTGGCCGCAAGGTCAGCCACCTGCGCACCAGCCATGCCTTCCACTCCCCGCACATGGACTCCGTGCTCGACGAACTACGCGCCGTCGCCGCGAACCTGACGTTCGCGGAGCCCGCCGTTCCCCTCGTCTCCAATGTGACCGGCGCCCTCGTCGATCCCTCGACACTCGCCTCGCCCGACTACTGGTCCGCGCACGCCAGGAACACCGTGCGCTTTCTCGACGGCATGCACACCCTGTGCGACGCGGGGGCCGACACCTTCGTGGAACTCGGCCCTGACGCGGCCCTCGCCGCCATGGCCCGGGAGTGCCTCACGGCACGCGCCACGGCAGGCGCCGGCGAGGGCACCGCAGTGGCCGTGCTACGCCGGAACCGATCGGAGACACACACTCTCCTGACCGCGCTGGCCCAGGCGTACGTTCGCGGCGCGGACCTGTCCTGGGAGCGGGTCCTGGGCGGACGCGGCCGCCGGGTCGAGCTGCCCACCTACGCCTTCCAGCGCGAGCGCTACTGGCCCGAGCGAGGGGAAGGGGCACCGGCCCGTGAGAACGGGCCCCGCACCTCGGCGGACACGGCGGATGCGACCGACGTGACGGACGCGGCGGGCTCGGCCGACGCCGCGGACCCGGCGGGTGAGCGGCGGGAACGGCCGGCCGACGAGCCCGTGCCGCAACCGCCCGCGCACGACATGCTGGAGACCGTACGCACGCACACCGCGCTGGTGCTCGGGTACGCCTCGGCCGATGCCGTCGACCCCGCGCTCACCTTCAAACAGCTCGGCCTCGACTCGCTCGGCGCCACCGAACTCGGCGAACGGCTGAGCGAGACCACCGGGCTGCCCGTACCCGCCACCCTCGGCTACGACCATCCCACGCCCAGGGCCGCGGCCCGCCACCTGGATGAACTGGTCGCCGGAGCCCCCGCCCCCACCGCGGACCCACGCCCGCGCGGCGCCACCGACGAGCCGCTCGCCATCATCGGGATGAGCTGTCGCTACCCCGGCGGCGCCGACACCCCTGAGCAACTGTGGGACCTGGTGGCGCCGGGCATGGACGCGATCGGCGGCTTCCCCGAGGGACGCGGCTGGGACATGGCTGGGCTGTACGACCCGGACCCCGACAGCCCCGGTACGAGCTACGCACGCGAAGGCGGGTTCCTGCACGACGCGGACGCGTTCGACGCGGAGTTCTTCGGGATCAGCCCCCGCGAGGCGCTGGCCATGGACCCCCAGCAGCGGCTGGTGCTGGAAGCGGCCTGGGAGGCGCTGGAGCGCTCCGGGATCGTCTGCGACACACTCCGGCACAGCTCAACAGGTGTGTTCGTTGGGCTCACCGCACAGGACTACGGCCCCCGGCTGCACGAACCGGTCGACGGACTGGAGGGCCAGCTGCTGACCGGCACCACCCCCAGCGTCGCCGCGGGGCGTGTGGCCTTCACCCTCGGGCTGGAGGGCCCGGCGGTGACGGTGGACACGGCCTGCTCCTCGTCGCTGACCGCCATCCACCTGGCCTGCCAGTCGCTGCGCCAGGGCGAGTCCTCCCTGGCTCTCGCGGGAGGCGTCACCGTGCTGGCGGGCCCCGGCATGTTCACCGAGTTCTCGCGGCAGCGGGGCCTGGCGCCTGACGGGCGGTGCAAGGCGTTCGCTGCGGCGGCCGACGGCACCGGCTGGGCCGAGGGCGTGGGCCTGGTGGTGCTGGAGCGGCTGTCGGACGCGCGGCGCAACGGCCATCGGGTGCTCGCAGTCGTCCGCGGCTCCGCCGTCAACCAGGACGGCGCCAGCAACGGGCTGACGGCGCCGAACGGTCCGTCGCAGGAGCGGGTGATCCGCCAGGCCCTCGCCAACGCGGGCCTCGGCCCCGCGGACGTCGACGCCGTGGAAGCCCATGGCACGGGCACGACTTTGGGCGATCCGATCGAGGCCCAGGCGCTGTTGGCGACGTACGGGCAGGAGCGGGCGGCGGAGCGGCCGTTGTGGCTGGGGTCGGTCAAGTCGAACATCGGTCATACGCAGGCGGCGGCCGGGGTTGCCGGGGTCATCAAGATGGTGCAGGCGATGCGGCACGGTGTGCTGCCCGCCTCTTTGCACATCGATGAGCCTTCGCCGCATGTGGACTGGGAGTCAGGAGCGGTGCGGCTGCTGACCGAACCGGTGGAGTGGCCGGAGGGAGAGCGTCCGCGCAGGGCCGCCGTCTCGTCGTTCGGCATCTCAGGAACCAACGCCCACCTGATCGTCGAGGAGGCGCCCGCCGACAGCCCTGCGCCGGTCCCGGTCCCGGACCTGTCCCCGACCCCGGTGCCTTGGATCGTCTCGGCCCGCGAACCGGAGGCGCTGCGGGCACAGGCGGACGCGCTGGCGACGCACCTCTCCGCCTCGCCGCACGCCGGGGTCGCCGAGGTCGGCTGGTCGCTGCTGACGACCCGGACGCTCTTCGAACACCGGGCCGTGGCGGTGGGCGAGGACCGGGACGTGCTGGTGGCTGGGCTGTCCGCACTCGCCGAGGGCCTGCCGCACCCGGATGTGTTCCACGGCCGGCCAGTAGTACGCGACCAGGGACCGGGCCCGGTGCTGGTGTTTCCGGGGCAGGGTTCGCAGTGGGTGGGGATGGGTGTCGAGCTGCTGGATTCCTCGTCGGCTTTCGCGGCGCGGGTGGCGGAGTGTGAGCGGGCGTTGGATCCGTATGTGGACTGGTCTCTGACGCAGGTGTTGCGGGGTGACGGGTCCGAGCTGGTGCGAGTGGATGTGGTGCAGCCGGTGCTGTGGGCGGTGATGGTGTCGCTGGCTGCGGTGTGGGCGGAGTACGGGGTGCGGCCTGCGGCGGTGGTGGGTCACAGTCAGGGTGAGATCGCTGCTGCTTGTGTGGTGGGGGCGCTGTCGTTGGAGGATGGTGCGCGGGTTGTGGCGTTGCGCAGTCGTGCGTTGCGGCGGCTTGCCGGGGGTGGGGCGATGGCCTCGCTCGGGGTGGGCAGTGACGAAGCCCGGCGGCTGATCGACCGGGCGGGGTCGGGTGTCGGGGTCGCGGCGGTCAACGGTCCTTCTTCGACAGTTGTCTCGGGCCCGCCGGCGGCTGTTTCGGCTGTGGTGGAAGCCGCGCGGGAAGGGGGAGCGCAAGCGCGGTTGGTGGACGTGGATTATGCCTCGCACGGTCCGCAGGTCGATGAGATCGCCGACGAGCTGCGCGAGGTGCTGGCGGGCATCCAGCCGCGTTCCGCGCCCGTTGCCTTCTTCTCGACGGTGACCGGAGCCCGCATCGACACCACGGCTCTGGATACCGAGTACTGGGTCACCAACCTCCGTCGCCCGGTCCGGTTCGCCGACACCATCGAGACCCTGCTGACCGAGGGGCATCGGATGTTCATCGAGGCCAGCCCGCACCCGGTGCTCACCCTCGGCATGCAGGAGAGCTTCGAGGAGGCAGAGTGCCGGGCCGTCACCGTTCCCACTCTCCGCAGGGACGACGGCGGTACCGTCCAACTGGCACGTGCCCTCGCACAGGCCCATGTGGCCGGGGCCGGGGCCGAATGGGAGAGATGGTTCCGCTCGGAAGCGAACGGAGACGCGGACGCGGAGCCGGGAACCGTTCCGGGCACCGTGGAGCTGCCCACCTACGCCTTCCAGCGCCGCAGCTACTGGCTCCGATCGGGCGTGGGCGCTGGCGAGTTGAACGCTGCGGGACTCGGACGTACGCAACACCCGCTGCTGCCCGCGGCGGTGCGGTTGGCCGACGGGGGGCTGGTCCTGACCGGCCGTATCCAGGCCGGTGCCGGGGACTGGCTCACCGGGCACCAGGTGGCGGGCACGCCGCTGGTCCCGGCGGCCGCACTGGTTGAGTGGGCGCTGCGCGCCGCCGACGAGGCGGAATGCGGCGAGGTTCAGGAGCTGACCCTGCGCGAACCCCTCGTGCCGCCGCCGTCGGGCGGGGGCCTGCTGATCCAGGTGTCCGTCGAGGCGCCCGGACCGGACGGTGCCCGCGAACTGCGCCTCTCCTCGCGCGCCGAGCAGGACCGTGCGGGCGAGGAGAGCTGGAACTGCCACGCCACGGGACTGCTCGCCCCGCCCACCGCTGCTGCCGGGCCGCCACCGGAACGCGATGACGCACCCTGGCCCCCGACGGGTGCTCAAGCCGTCGAGCTGGAGGGCTTCTACGAACGGGCTGCCGCCGCCGGTTGCACGTACGGCCCCGCGTTCCAAGGACTGCGCGCACTGTGGAAGCACGGCCCGGATCTGCTGGCCGACGTACTGCTGCCCGAGGCGCGGAGCGCCGGCGACGGCGGCTTCGGCATCCACCCCGTGCTGTTGGACGCCGCCCTGCAACCCGCCGTACTGGACGGGATCGGTGCCCAGGAGGGCGAGGGACAGCTGTGGACGCCGTTCGCCTGGTCGGGCGTCTCGCTGTGGGCGAGCGGGGCCACCGCCGTACGGGTACGGCTCACGCCTCTCGCCCCCGATACGGGCGACGGCCGTCGGGAGCTCCGGGTCGAGGTCGCGGACGCCGTGGGCGACCCCGTGCTGACAGTGGAGTCGGTCGTGCTGCGCCCGGTGGACGCCGTGGCGGTGCGTGCCGCCGGACGGCGCGCCGGGGGAGCCCGGCTGCGCGCAGCGGTCTGGACGCCGCTCGCGCTCACCGGACACGAGGCCTTCGCGGACGCGCCCGGCGCGGCGACGACCGGTCAGTGGCCCGTGCTCAGCGGCCACGGGCACACCGGCGGAGACGGCGCGGTGGCGGAGGCGCTGGAAGGCGGGTCCTCCGTCGTGCTCGCAGATGTGTACACCGGCTTCTCCTCCAGGCTGGCCGAGGCTGAGGCGGCGGCAGGGCTCGTACGGGAATGGCTGGCCGAACCCCGCGCCGCCGACGCCACATTGGTGCTGCTCACCCGGGGCGCGGTCGACATCGGAGTGCCGGAGGTCGGCGGCGCCACGCCCGACGCCGTGCGGGACGGGGTCTGGGGGCGGCTCCGGCACGTCCAGGCGCGGCATCCGGGCCGCTTCGTCCTGCTCGATCTCGACCCGGCCCCGGAGACGGACGGCGAACCGGCGGGGTCGGCGGGCGTACCGCCTGCCGTGGTGGATGCCGCCGTGGCGCGGGGCGAGCCCCAACTCGCCGTACGTGGTGGCCGGGTGCTGGTGCCGCGCTGGACACGCGACGGTGGTGTGCCTGAGTCGTCGTCCACGGACACGGACACGGACACGGAACGGGAACCGGAACCGGAATCACCCGGCACCGTGCTGATCAGTGGTGGTACGGGTGCCTGGGGCGGCCGGTTGGCCGAGCACCTGGCACGTACCGGGCAGGCGGTGCAGCTGCTTCTGGTCAGCCGCCGGGGTCCCGACGCCCCCGGGGCGGCCGAACTCGTCTCCCGTATCGAGGAGTGGGGCGTTCCGGTCCGGGTGGTTGCCGCCGATCTGGCCGAGCAGGACCGGGCGGCCGAGATCGTCGCGGGGGTGTCTCCAGGGTGTCCGCTGACCGGGGTCGCGCACGCGGCGGGAGCGCGTGAGGGCACGCCGGCGCAGGTCTGGCGGGCCCGGGCCACTGTCGCCGCACAGTTGCACGCGGCAACCGAGGAGTTGCCGTCGCTGCGCTGGTTCACACTCTTCTCCGAAGCCGAAGCCGAAGCCGAAGCCGAAGCCGAAGCCGAAGCCGAAGCCGAAGCCGAAGCCGAAGCCGAAGCCGAAGCAGGGCCCGAGAGCGGGCGGGGGCCCGAACCCGGGGCCGTCCGGCACGCGGCGGGCGAGCGGGCGGGCGCGGCCGACCACGCCGCTGTGCGTGCGTACTGCGACGCGCTTGCCGCCCACCGCCGGGCGCGGGGCCTGCCCGGAACGTCGGTGCTCTGGAGCCCCGAGCACGGCACCGAGGAACACGGAACGGCGGAGACGCTCGACGCCGTGCTGCGGCACCCGGCCTCCCACCTCCTGGTCACGGGCGCCGGCCGGCAGGCTGCTGCCCTCCCGGCGTCGCCGTACTCCCGCACCATGGGGCGGGCGCAGGCCGCGCCCGCTGGTCCACGGCGGCGCAGCGCCGCGGCGGGCGCGGGCGGTGGCCCGGACGACTGGGCGGGGCGGCTCGCCGGGCTCGGTCCCGAGGAGCGCCGCCGCACACTGCTCGGCCTGGTGCGGGGCCATGCGGCAGCCGTGCTGGGCCACGCCGATCCCGCCGCCGTCTCCCCGGGCGCGGCGTTCAAGGAGTTGGGCTTCACCTCGCTGACCTCCGTCGAGCTGCGCGACCGGCTCGCCGCCGCCACCGGGCTGCGCCTGCCCGCCGCATACGTCTTCCGCCACCCCACGGCCGAGGGCATCGCCGACGACCTGCTGCACCGTCTCGCACCCGACGGCGCGGACGGTACGGCGGCGCCGGGCCGCGGACCGGCCGGAGGGCGGGGGCACGGTCAGGCGCGGGATTCCGGCAACGCGTTGCTGAACGAGCTGGCCCGGCTGGAGTCCACGCTGGCGGGCGCGGCGCTGGAGGACGGCGAGTTCGACTCCGTCACGGCCCGGCTGGAGGACCTGCTCGCCACCTGGAAGGACAGCCGCGCCGCGCCCGGTGGCGCCGGGGGCGGGAGCGCCGCGAGGGACGAGCACGCAGCGCACGAGGCAGCGGACAGGCTGCGGTCCGCCTCCGCCGACCAGGTGCTCGACTTCATCGACAACGAGCTTGGAGTGAGCTGAATGGTGGCCCGCCATGGCGAATGAAGAGAAGCTGGTCGACTACCTCAAGCGTGTCGCCGCCGATCTGCACACGACCCGGCAGCGGCTCCGCGAGGTCGAGGAGCGGTATCAGGAGCCGGTGGCGATCGTCGGCATGGCCTGCCGGCTCCCCGGCGACGCCGACTCGCCCGAGGCGCTGTGGCAGCTCGTCGCCGAGGGCAGGGACGTGATCGGGCCGTTCCCCCAGGACCGCGGCTGGGATCTGGAGAGGCTCTACGACCCCGACCCGGCCACCCCCTGGACCAGCTATGTCCGCGAGGGCGGCTTCGTCACCGACGCGGACAAGTTCGACGCGGAGTTCTTCGGGATCTCTCCGCGCGAGGCGTTGGCGATGGACCCGCAGCAGCGACTGCTGCTGGAGGTCTCCTGGGAGCTGCTGGAGCGGGCCGGGATCGACCCGGGCACCCTGCGCGGGACCAGGACCGGGATCTACGCCGGGGTCTCCAGTGAGGACTACCTCTCCCAGCTCCCACGCATCCCCGAGGGCTACGAGGGACACGCCACCACCGGCAGCCTCACCAGCGTGCTGTCCGGCCGGGTGGCCTACACGTTCGGGTTCGAGGGCCCGGCCGTCACTGTGGACACGGCCTGCTCTTCGTCGCTGGTCGCGATGCATCTGGCGGCGCAGTCGCTGCGGCAGGGCGACTGCACGCTGGCACTGGCGGGCGGGGCGCTGGTGCTGTCCTCGCCGCTGATGTTCCGGGAGTTCTCGCGGCAACGCGGGCTGTCGCCGGACGGACGCTGCAAGGCCTTCGACGCCTCGGCGGACGGCACGGGCTTCTCGGAGGGTGTGGGTCTGGTGCTGCTGGAGCGGCTGTCGGACGCGCGCCGCAACGGTCACCGGGTGCTCGCGGTGCTCCGGGGCTCCGCCATCAACCAGGACGGCGCCAGCAACGGGCTCACCGCGCCCAACGATGCCGCACAGGAACGCGTCATCCGGCAGGCGCTCTCCAACGCCCGCCTCGGCACCTCCGACGTGGACGCCGTCGAGGCGCACGGTACCGGCACGATGCTCGGAGACCCGATCGAGGCAGGTGCGCTGCTCGCCACATACGGCCAGGATCGGCCGGCCGACCGGCCGCTGTGGCTGGGGTCGGTCAAGAGCAACATCGGGCACACGCACGCCACCGCAGGAGTCGCGGGCGTGATCAAGATGGTGATGGCGCTGCGGAACGGCTTGCTGCCCGCCTCGCTGCACATCGAAGAACCGACGCCGCACGTCGACTGGGAGTCGGGCGCGGTGCGGCTGCTGACCGAGCCGGTGGAGTGGCCGCGCGGCGAACGTCCGCGCAGGGCCGCCGTCTCGTCGTTCGGCATCTCCGGGACCAACGCCCATGTGATTGTCGAAGAAGCCCCCGCGGCGGAAGGAGTGGCCCCCTCCGCCGCGGGCACGAACCATGGCCCGGTGCCGTGGGTGCTGTCCGCCCGGAGCCCCGAGGCGTTGCGGGAGGCGGCCGGCCGGATACGGGAGACAGCTGGTGCGCCCGAGGACATCGGCTGGTCGTTGCTGCGGACGCGGTCGGTGTTCGAGCAGCGGGCTGTGGTGCTGGGGGAGGAGCGGGAAGAGCTGACGGCGGGCTTGGCGGCGTTGGCGTCGGGTGAGCCGCATCCGGGGTTGGTGTGCGGGTCGGCGGTCGGCGGGGGAACTGGTCCGGTGCTGGTGTTTCCGGGGCAGGGTTCGCAGTGGGTGGGGATGGGTGTCGAGCTGCTGGATTCCTCGCCTGCCTTCGCGGCGCGGTTGGCGGAGTGTGAGCTGGCGTTGAAGCCGCATGTGGACTGGTCCTTGACGCAGGTGTTGCGGGGGGACGGGTCCGCGTTGGACCGGGTGGATGTGGTGCAGCCGGTGTTGTGGGCGGTGATGGTGTCGCTGGCTGCGGTGTGGGCCGAGCACGGTGTCATCCCGGCAGCGGTGGTGGGTCACAGCCAGGGTGAGATCGCTGCCGCTTGTGTGGCGGGGGCGTTGTCGTTGGAGGACGGTGCGCGGATCGTGGCGCTGCGCAGCCGGGCGCTGCGGCAGCTCGCCGGGGGCGGAGCGATGGCCTCCCTGGGCGTCGGACGGGAGCAGGCCGAGGAATTCCTGCCCCGCGACGCCGATGTGGTGGTCGCGGCCGTCAACGGGCCCTCGTCCACCGTCATCTCGGGCCCGCCCCGACAGGTCGAGCTGATGGTGGAGAAGGCCCAGGAGGAGGGGGTGCGGGCCCGGCTGATCGACGTCGACTACGCCTCGCACGGCCCGCAGGTCGACCAGATCACCGAAGAGCTGCTGTCCCTGCTGTCCGGGGTGGAACCCGTCGGCACGGACGTCGCCTTCTTCTCGACGGTGGCGGGCGCCCGTATCGACACCACCGCACTGGACACCGAGTACTGGATCAGCAACCTGCGCGAACCCGTGCGGTTCGCCGACACGATCGCCGCGCTCCTCCGGGAC
>NZ_JAGPXJ010000090.1:0-30401 GCF_018070605.1 Streptomyces sp. B15 | reverse complement strand
TGCCCACGCCGCCGCGCCGGTGCGGAGGCGTTCGGCGTGCGCGTGCAGGGCGGCGGCGTGGGCACGCAGCTGAGCCGCAGGGTCCGTCCGGCCGCCGGGGGCGGGCCGCGGGGCGGGGACGGTGGTGGTCGACGGAGTGGGAGGCGGCTGTGTCACAGGTTCCTCCAGGGGGCGAAGGCGTTGGTCACACCGTCCAGGGCGGGGGCGAGTTCGGGGTGGTGGCGCAGCAGGACGCGGATCATGCCGTTGCGGTCGATCCACTCCAGCCCTTCAGGTGTGTAGATCTCGGGCCGGTAGTCGGTGGTGAAGAAGCGGTCGCTCTTGAGGCGTCGGCTGGCCATCAGGATGAAGATGCGGAAGAGCGAGTCGCTGAAGCCGAAGCCGGCCGGGCGGGGCTCGACGAGATTGCCGACGAGCGTGTCGACGCGGTCGAGCCGGCCTTCGTAGAGCTCCTCCAGCAGCGGGGTGTCGGTGGGGTGGCCGCCGGTGAGTTCCTCGAAGGAGCTCACCGGGCGCTTGCGGAGCATCTTGCGGTAACTGTTGTACCGGGGGATGCCGCGTTCGCGGTCGCGGAGGATGTCGACAGTGCCCAGGTCGACGTGTTCGCCGGTGAGCCGGGTCAGATTGCGCAGCGAGTCGGGGTGGTTGTGCAGGACCAGGGCGCCGGGATTGGCGGTGCCGAAGCTGTAGAACAGGTCGCTCATACCGTATGCGTCGATGGCGGTGCGGGTGGTGGCGCCCTGCATGTCGTCGAAACCGATCGTCTCCCCCCTGCGCCCCGAGCGGTGGTCGCGCAATGTCAGCTCGTCCGGGATGAGGGGGTGCAGCCGGTAGGCGGAGACGAACTCCTCTGTCATGGAGAACGGAGCAGCGTGGTGGTCGGTCGGGGAGCCCAGGATGCCGCTGAGCATCTCGCCCTGGCCGATGCGCCCGTACTTCTTTCGAACCCAACGGGGCAGGGCTCCGTACCAGTTGGCGTTCATGGCGCGGTGCAGGACGGGAGTGTCGAGGATGCCCGGTGTCCACTCCACAGTGTGGATCTTCGCCATCAGCGCGGTGTTGACGAGACGCGCGGTGTGGAAGAGCCGTTCGTCGTCCCAGGTGGGGTAGTGGGAGTGCAGATAGTCGCAGATCGCGTTGTGTTCCTTGGCGAACAGGGTGTGCAGCAGGGACAGACCGGTCCAGTAGTCGCTGTTCATTCCGGTGGCGTCCAGACAGGACATGCCCGGCCTGGGGTCGGCCGGAAGTCGGCCGTCCCGGACGATGAGGTGTCCCCCCTCGCCGGTACGCAGTGACCGGCAGCGCTCCTCGGAGGAGCCGTAGATCTGCGATCCGTCCCACCAGTGCGTGAGGGTGTTCTCGTACGTGGGTGGGGCGTCGGGGGTGGTGTGTGCGACCGGGTCGGGGCGGGTGCGGTTGATGCGCATGGGGCACTCCCCCACCCAGTCGTCGTCCTCGGCCAGCGGCACGGTGAACGGTTCGGCCTCTTCGTTGTCGCCGTGGTTGGCCCAGCCGTGGTTCTCGAACTGGATCCAGGCGGCGGCCAGCAGGTTGAGGGTGGGGGCCGGCAGGAAGGTGCGCCGCGCCAAGAGGTGCCGGCTGACCTCGCGGGGGTTGGGCGACATCAGTTCGGCGTCGCTGTCCGGGAAGGCGAGGTGGAGCGGAGCATTGCGGTCCAGGCGGGTGCCGACACGGCCCATGTCCTCGTCATGGGGGTCGTATGCCGACCCGTCGTAGGAGCGGAAGGGCGGAAGGCTCGCCGGGGCGCGGCGGGGGCGCTCGCCGCCGGCACGGTAGGTGTCGTGAAGGTTCTCCCGGCGCAGGTCGTCGCGGAGGAAGCGCAGATTCAGCAGGCCCAGTGCGGTGGGGAGTTCATGCCATTCGCGGCGCCGGTTGACGCGGGCGAACGCGGCCGACCCGAGACGTTCGAGGACGCCGGGCGGTCCGTAGGGCTCCGGTTGCGACGGGTGGGGCGGGTGCCGGCCGTCGGACTGCGCGGGGATGTCCGGGGCGGAGGCGGCGGGGCTGGTGGGTGTGCCGGCGTTGGTGGGCGTGGTGTCGGTCATCTGGTCCTCCGGGCGGGCGTGCGGCGACGGGTTGGCGGGACGGCGGGGTCGGCGGGCCTCACGGCACGAGCGGTGGCCCCTGGTGTCGTAGGGGCGAGAGTGTGACGGGTTCTCTCAGCGGTCGTAGAGCGCGAAGAGCCGGGTCGCGGTCACCCTGCCGCGGTACGGGGCGAGCGCGGCATCGACGTCGGCGCTCGCCTCGGGCACGTCGAACTGCAGGTTGTGGGCGTAGCGTTCGGCCGCGTGGCACAGCGGGAAGGCATGGGTGTCGTCGGTCCAGGTGTACTCGGTGAACTGCGCCGGGAGGGCGTACGGCGAGACCGCGGAGCGGCCCTCCAGGCTGGGCACGACATCGTGTTCGTTGATCAGCGAGAACGCACGGGTGTCCGGGTCGGCGGGGTGCTTGCCGTCGACGGGCGAACCGATCGCGACACTGTGCGTGACGCGGTAGAGCGCGCAGAAGTCGGGGTCGGCGGCGAGGTTCATCGCGGTGATGCCGCCCAGGCTGTGCCCGACGAGAACCATTTCACTGCCGGAGGGCACCCAGGAGCGCAGAGCCCGGGTGACAGCGCGGGTGTACGGCGTGGCGGGCCGGGCGACCGCATGGATGGCGCCGAGCACATCCTGAGGGCTGGCCTTGGACACCGCGTCGGTGGCCATCCCGGCGAGCTGGACGATGTAGCGCGTCACCCCGTCCGGGCCGGCGACCTGCTGGACGAGCAGGGTGCCGCCGGTGCCCACCGTTCCGATGTTGCGGATGCAGCCGACGACGGTACCGGAGGAGTCGAGCCGTTCCAGCAGGGCCGGGTCGGGGGCGACGGGTTCGGCACGGCCGGGGCCGCGGTCGAGGAGGGCCCAGATGCGGGCGCTGATACCCAGGACCGGTTCGGCATTCGCAAGGGTGCGGCCGGTGGCGATTTCCCATGCCGCGGCGTCGTTGAAAGGGTTCTCATCGGTGAGCGCGTTCCAGGCGAGGATGTCGCCGACGGACGGGGCGAGCAGAGCGAAGGCGCGTTCGGCACCTTGGCTGCCGACGATGGACCTGAAAGCGCGCAGGGCCTCGCGTTGCCGATCGTCGTCGATGGCCCGCAGCACCCGGGCCGTGTCCGGGTCGGTGAGCAGTTCGGGATGTGTGACGGCCGCCGCCCGGATACGCGCCTTGAGCCCCGCGACGGCCAGGCTCACCGCGAGACTTTCCCGGCTGGTGAGCACCCCGATGAGCCAGGCGGTGCGCACTGCGGGGCGTCGGCCGTCGGACGGCCAGCCGAGCCCGGCCGGGTCGGTGAGGGCACCCAGCAGTGCGCGCAGTGCCGCACGGGCCCGGCCACCGACCAGTGCCCGCGCCGGGAGGCGGGTGCCGAGAGCGAGCTCGCCGACGTACCTGCCGGCTTCGCGTACCGCGTCCGCGGCCTCGCCCAGCTCGCGGCAGAGTTCGTGCAGTCCGGCCACGTCCGGTTCGGTGCCGGTGCCGGTTTCGGTGCCGGTTTCGGCCATGGGTGGTGCCTCCAGGTCGGCGGTCCGGTGTGGTCAGGAGCGGGCCAGGGCGAGCTGGACGCCGGAGGCGTTCAGTGCGCCCGGCAGCGGCCGGTGCGGGTCGAGCCGGGGACGGCCTTTGATGACGCGGTGCTCGCGGAGCACCTGGGCACAGACTTCGGTGGCGGCCATGAGACCGAGCCGGTCGCCCGGACAGCGGCCCTCCCCATGGCTGAACGGCGCCATCCGCCTGTCGCGGTCGGCGCCTTCGGCGCACCAGCGGCCAGGGACGAACAGCGAGCCGCCGGGGACCAGGCCGCTGTCGCGCTGCAGGAACCCGATAGGGACCAGGACATGGGTCCCGGCCGGGTAGGGCCTCCCGCGCCAGGTGGAGTCGGCGCGCAGGATGCGCAGCAGATCGGGCACGATCGGATAGAGGCGGAGGCTCTCCAGGACACAGGCCTGCAACCGGGTGCTGTCGAAGTCGCCGGGCTGGTCGTGCAGTGCGGCCTGTTCGGCGGGGTGCGCGGCGAGCAGCAGCAGCGTGCGGGCGGCGATGGGGGCGATCGTGTCCAGAGCCAGCAACCAGTGGTGGGCCTGCCCCACTGCGTCGACGTCCGCACCGCAGGCGGTGTCCCTGGCACGGCCGAGGAGCGTGGTGTCGGGAGCGTGCGGAGCGTAGACGTGCAACCGGTCGGTGGCGGCTGCGTACAGTCGCTGATCGGCCGGAGTGGGGCCGCGCCGCACCGCTCCCCAGTTGCCCTCCCTGCGCAGGGTGAGCAGCCAGCCGTGCAGTTCCTCGTCCCCGGCGGCCTGGTCCCCCAGCACGATGCGGCGTGCGATGCGCTGAACGGTGCGCCGCAGCCGGGCGAACGTCAGGGTGGGCCCGGCGGTGAGCCGGGTGCATTCCTCGGCGATGACGGTCCGGAACGTGCCGTGCGAGGGGTGGGTGTCCTCGTGGTGGGCCAGCACTTTGTCATTGAGGGAGCGGCGTTCTTCGCGCAGGTCGCCGTGGGAGCAGATGACGCCGGTGGGTTCGAGGACCGCGAGCATCCTGGTCTTGTCCACGGCGTCCAGCGCCAGCTCGCGCACCGGGCGGGCGAAGAACTCCTCGACGTCGGCGGGGTCGAGAAGGACGAGCGTGTCACCGGATGCCCCACCGAGCAGCACGGGCGCGCCGTGGTAGCGGTCGCGCAGGGCCCGCAGGGTCGCGGCGGACCAGTGGGGCTGGCCTACCGCGCCCAGCAGCGCCCCGATCGCCGGGCGGGGGGCCGGAACGCCTCGAACGAAGGCCGGCAGCGAGTGGGTGACTGCGAAGCGGACGGATTCGCCGCGGCGGGCGCGGGACGGTCGCGCGGCAACGCTTCCGGGTGGCGGATCGGCGGAGCCGGCGGAGTCGTGGGTGCCGGCGTGGTCCTCGGGGCCGGTCGGCGGCGCGGGCTGGATCATGCTTCCACGACCTTTCCCGGGTTGAGCAGCTGCTTGGGGTCGAAGAGCCGCTTGATGCCCCGGTGAAGTTCGAGGCTGACGGCGTCGAGTTCGCGGCCGAGCCATTCGCGCTTGAGCGTCCCGATGCCGTGTTCCCCGGTGGTGGTGCCGCCGAGCGCGAGTCCTGCCGCCATGATGTCGTCGTAGGCGGTGCGGGCCCGGTGGACCTCGTCGGGGTCGGACTCGTCGAAGAGGACCGTGGGGTGCAGATTGCCGTCCCCGGCGTGGCCGAGGGTGAAGATCCGCAGCCGGTGGTGTCGGGCGATGTCCTCGATCGTGCCGACGAACTTGGGCAGCTCGGACGGTGGTACGGCCACGTCCTCGATGAACGCCGTGGGCCGCCCGCCGAGCGCGGCGGCGTACTTCCCCAGCGCGGGGGACACCAGTCGCCGGGCCTCGATGATCTGCTGGGACTCTTCAGCGGTGGTGGCGGCGACCACCTGGTCGGCGCCGGCGTCCTCGCACAGCGCCTTCATCGCGGCGAGGTCAGGTGCCGGGTCGGGTGCGTCGCTCTCGACGATGAGGGTGGCGGCGCTGTCGGGCCGCAGCAGCGCGTGCCCGTACTCGGCGACGGCCTGGGAGGTGGCCCTGTCCAGCAGTTCGACGGCAGAGGGCAGATGTCCCGCTCCGGTGAGGGCCGCGACGGCGTGCCCGGCCGCGGCCAGGCTCGGGAACTGCGCCAGCAGCGCGAGCGGGGCGGGCCGGGCGGGCCGCAGCGCGAGGGTGGCGCCGACGATGACACCGAGGGTGCCTTCCGAGCCGACGAAGAGCCGGGTCAGGTCGTATCCGGCGACGCCCTTGGCCGTGTCACGCCCGGTGCGCATCCGCCGCCCGTCGGGGAGCACCACGTCCAGGCCGAGGACGTAGTCGGCCGTCACGCCGTACTTCACACAGCAGATACCGCCTGCCCCGGTGGCGATGTTGCCGCCGATCGTGCAGGTCTCCCAGGACGCGGGGTCGGGCGGATAGCTCAGCCCGTGCTCGGCGACGGCGTCGTTGAGGCGTTTGGTGACGACGCCGGGCTCGCACCGCACGAGCCGGTTGACCGGGTCGATGGCGGTGATCCGGTCCATGCGGACGGTCGAGACCACGACGCAGCCGTCGACCGCGTTCGCGGCACCGGCGAGTCCCGTGCGGGCGCCCTGCGGGACGACGGGGACATCCAGGTGGTACGCGGTCCGCATCACCTCCTCGACCTGTGCGGCGGTGCGCGGCAGCGCGACGACGGCGGGATGGCCGGGAGCGGAGAACGGGGCCGCGTCCCGGGCATGCGCTGCCAGGGACGCGGGGTCGGTGAGCAGAGTGTCGGCGGGCAGCCGGTCGCGCAGTTCGTTCAGCAGACGCGAGGAGTCAGCGGGCATGGGCCTTCCAGGGGTTGTGCGACCGGTGCGGGCTCGGGGCTCCACGGCGGGTCCGGTGAGTGGTGGGTGGATGCCGCCGCAGGTGGTTCAAAGAGAGGGCAGCTGAGTGGTGACCGGTACGTCGATCAGTACGGGCCCTTCGCGCTGGGCCGTGGCGTCCCGCACCGACTTGGTGAGTTCCCCCGCGCTCTCGGCACGGCAGGAGCGCACCCCGTAGCCTGCGGCGACGGTGGGGATGTCCAGTCCGGGGATGTCCAGCCCCGGAGCGCCTTGCGCATGTTCGAGCTGCGCGAACCACTGCAGGATCGCGTAGCGCGCATTGCTCAGCACCACGAAGGTGACGGGCAGGCGGTAGGCCGACGCGGTCCACAGCGCCTGGACGGCGTAGTGGACCGAGCCGTCGCCCAGCACGGCGACAACCGGCCGGTCGGGAGCGCCGAGTTGGGCGCCGACCGCCGCGGCGGCTCCGAAGCCGAGGCCGCCCCCGGCGGAGAAGAGGTAGGAGCCGGGGGTGCTGATCCGCGCCGCCTCGTGGAACTGCGGGACGTTGGACGGCGACTCGTTCACCCACAGCGTGTCTTCGGGCGCTCCTTCCACGACAGCCGCCAGTGCCGTGCCGGGCGGCAGCGCCCCGTCCGCCGCCTGCGGGGCCCGCACCCGCCGGTCCGGCACAGGGGCGGGTTCGCGGGCGGGAAAGTGCTCGGCGAGGGCCTGGGCCGTCGCCGCGGGGTCGGCGACGACCGCGTCTCCGACGGGTGCCTTGGCAGCGTCTTCGGAATCCCGGGTGACGAGGACCAGTTCGGTACCGTCGGGCAGGTACGGGCCCGGTACGTAGGGGTAGTAGCGGAAGACCTGCGCCCCGATGACCACGACCAGATCGTGGCCCTCCAGCGCCCGGGTGAGCGGGCCGATGGCGGGCGGCAGTTCGCCCCTGTACAGCGGGTGGGTGTGCGGGAAGGAGACGCGCGCCGAGGCGGGTGCGGACCACACCGGAAGTCCGCCACGCTCGGCGAGGCGGACCACGGCGTCCCAGGCACCGGAGGAGTCCACGTCGTCGCCGACGACCAGCACGGCGTCGCGCGCCTGCTTGAGGCGGTCGGCGAGGGAGCGTACGGTCTCCGGCCGCGGGGCTGTGGCGTGTTCGACCTTGCGGGCCGCTGTGGCCTGCGCGGCCTGGTCCTCGGCCGGTGTGACGGCGGCGTCGAAGTCGTCCATGGGCAGGGAGAGGAACACGGGTCCGTGCGGCGGGGTTTCGGCCAGCTGGGCGGCCCGTGCGAGCGCGGTCGGCACGTCGGTGGGACGCGGCGGCTCGTACGCCCACTTGACGGCCGGCTGCGGCAGCAGCGTGGGCTGGGGGTTGGAGAGCAGGGCCTCCATGGTCAGCATCGCCCGCACCTGCTGTCCCGCGGTGACCACCATCGGGGTGCGGTTGGCGCGGGCGTTGAGGATGGCGCCCATCGCGTTCCCGGTGCCGGGGCCGGTGTGCAGGTTGACGAGGGCGGTGGTGCCGGAGGCGAGCGCGTAGCCGTCCGCCATGCCGACGACCACGGCTTCCTGCAGGCCGAGGATGTACCGGAAATCGTCGGGGAAGTGCTTGAGAAAGGGCAGCTCGGTCGAGCCGGGGTTGCCGAACACCGTCGTCATGCCGCGTGTTCTCAGAACATCCAGGGCGGATTCCCGGACTGTGCGCATGGAGGTCCTTCCCGCAGAGCTGGCGGTTGACCGTGACGGTCACCGGCGTGCGGAGGCCAATGCAGCACGACAGCGACGTCACGACAAAATGTCCCGCTCTTACGGGTTTTGCTCGTCCTCGGAGCCGTGATATCGGGCTTTACCCGCCGACCGGGCCGGTTCCGTGTCAACCGCCCGTTCGGCAAACCCCGCGCAGTGATGTTTTCTTCACAGCACCCAGCCGCACACGGAAGCCGGTGTCGATCAGTTGAGCAGGAGCGGGGTGTCCCACCAGCGAGGTCAGCGCCGTCCGCAGCGCGGCCTCGTCCGCCTGTGTGCGGCGGCGCAGCAAGGACGCGTACTCGGCCTCGTGCGCCGCGGCCACGCGGGCCGGGGCGGCCGGCGAGCCCACGCCGGCGAAGGCGCCCCGGACCGGCAGTTCGCGGGTGGCCGCCGCGGTGAGCTCCAGATACCGGTGGGCGGTGGCACGGTGCAGGTCGCAGTCCCGGTCCGGGGCCTGTCGGTCCGTGACGGACCTGCCGAGTTCGGCGTGCAGCAGCCCCAGCGCCGGGTAGCCGCGGTTCACGGAATCCGGCTCCCACAGGGGGGAACGGCTGTCGTGGATCTCGGCGTGGGTGCTCCCGGCCACGCCCTCAGTGAAGTCGGCATGGGCCCGTCCGGGTATGGCCCGGTGCCGGCCGAGGCCGATCGGCGTGGCCGCAGCCGACACCGGGTGAGCCGTCAGGCCGACCTTGGTCGGTGGATCCGGCGGGCGATCTCGCGCCAGCCGGTGCGACGGCGCTCGGGCACGGCGGGTTCGGGTTCGGCAGGTTCGGCCGGTTCGCGGGGTTCGGGAGTGGTGGGTGCGGTCGTACGGGCGGCTTCGGCGCGTGCGAGCGCGGCGATGGCCCGGAAGGGGTCGGTAGGCATAGTTCTCCTGCGACAGAGGTGAAGGACCGTGGCGGCAGCCCTCCGGGACCCGGCATGGACACGGGGTCCGGACGGACGGGTCCGATCAGCAGCGCAGGATCTGCCGTTGGGACGCCCGCTGGGGACAGTCGGCGGTGACACCGGGAGCCGGGTCCGTCGGCGCTGCCGCCGCGGGCAAGGAACCGCTGATGGCCGGGGAGTCGATCACGGGGAGGGGAGTGTGGCACAGCTGCCGATGTGTGGAGGTCGCCACGAGGCTCACCGGGGCGGAGGACGAGTCGTGCCCAGGGTGCTGGTCGTTCCCCGGGGCGTCCACGGCCACCTGCGGACAGGGCGTGGTGTCTGCGGCCACGACGGCGGCCCGGTCGTGCACGCAGTCCGCCTCCTCGGCCGCCAGATCGGCACCGCCGAGGGTGAAGAGAGTGAGCAGCAGAGTGAGTACGGCCGCCAGGGTCGCGGCTGTCGCATGTCCGCGGCCTGACGGCCGCAGGCGGGCCATGGGTGGTGCTCGAAGGGGCATCCGGCACGCCTCCTGCCATCCCGTCCCGTCCGCGTCTTCCCCTGCCATGCTCAATGCGGTCGGTACGGAACATCCCGGGAGTCACCCGTACGAGAGCCGTGTTTCACTCATGTTGGCTAAACCATGCGCTACGCGGGCAGATCGGTGAGTGCGGAGCGAAGTGCCCGAGAAGCCCGTACAGCCGGATCCGGCCGAAGCCGCCGGAGCCGGTGCTCCAACTGGTCGGATGTACGGGCTCGTTCGGCAGCTCTGTGCAGCGCTCTGAGGACGGAGAGGCCGTGCTCGCGGGCCGACGGCTTCGGCGGGACCGTCGGCCGCGCGGATGGCGGACCGCAGGGGCCCGGGGTCCCCTTGGGTGCGGGAGGCGTGGCGAGAGCGATCAGGTGGTGGCCAGCAGAAAGGTCACGGCGAGCGTGGAGCCCGGGACGAGCCCGGCGATCTGGCCCAGGGTGGCCGCGGTGGCGTCTTCGGTGAGGTACATGGTGACGCCGGTCGAGACGATGACCGAGGTGCTCGCGGAAGCCGGACGTCGGCCCCGACCCGGCCTACGGGCCGTCGGTGCCGGCCGTGGTGTCCGGCCGGTCGGCCGAGGAGGAAGTGACCGCGTCCCGGACACGGTCGAGCAGTGCGGCGAAAGGACCGAAGGTCCACTGGGCAGCCGTCGAACCGGCGGTCGCGGGGTGCGGATGAGTGGGCGCGGATCGCTCCACCGCCAGGAGTCGCCGACCCATCCTGCACAGCTCCTCCTGGGTGCACAGGCGGCGCAGCGAAGGGAATTCCTCGCGTTCCTCCCGGGCAGCGTGCTCGTGCACGGCCTGCTCGAAGCCGGCGAACACAGTGGCGAACTCTTCGCTGCCGGAATCGAGCTTCTCCAGCTCGGCCAGGGTCTTGCCGGCGTCCTTCTCCTCTCCGTTGCGAGCGGCGGCTTCTTCTCCGCCGCCGATCTTCTTGACCGTGGGGCGGACGATCATCTCCTCGGCGGTCTCATGGACCGCAAGCAGCGCCCGCAGCTCCCGAAAGCTCCGCTCACGCTCCTCGGCAGGCCCGCTGCGCACCGCTTCGAGCAGCTTCCGGATCCGGACATGCTGTGTCAGCAGCACCCCTACGACATCGTCCGGCGGCAGTTGGGCAGCCGGAGACTGATCATGGTTCTGCTGCGCCTGACCCACAGGACACTCCTCGCTCAGGAAACACGGGCGGTACATCGGACAGCGGCCTCGGAGGGCGCGCCCAGCCCGGAACACGACTCCGGGCGAGCGGGTCTCCCCTTCCACTCGCCGACGACACGGCGCACCGCTCCGACCGCACATAGTGATCATCGCAGGAGGAGGCAGGGTTGCGGGCCGCCCCGCGCCGTTCAGTGCGACTGCCGACAGGCGGCTTTCGTGCCCTGCCGGCGTGCGGCACCTGATCGTTTACGGCAGCCACGGGTGGGGACTCGTCGCCCGTGGTGGCGTATGAGGCGGAGCAGCGAGTGCGTCTGCCCGCGTTGCGGGCCGGCTGGCTGACGCAGACGTTCGTCGACTGGCCCTACCGGCCGGAGACTGTGCAGGCCCTGCTTCCCGAGGGGCTGGTCGTGGACGAGTACGACGGAGTCGCCTGGGTCGGGCTCACCCCTTTCCTCATGACCGGCGTGCGCCCCGCCGGCGTCCCTGCCGCCCTACCCGGGCTCCCGACCTTCCCGGAGACCAACCTGCGGACCTATGTCCGGCACCGGGACGGGCGGGACGGCCTGTGGTTTCTCTCGCTCGAGGTCGCCTGCCCCGCGATGCTGGCGGCCCGTGCCATCGGCGCGCCGTATCACCTGGGCACTCTCGACGTCTCCACGGAAGGGGGCATCCTCGCGTACGCGGGTTCGAGAAGGGCCGACGGGGCTTCGTACCGGCTGACCGTACGCACCGGCAACCGCCTGGAGCCGAGGCCGGCGGACCGGGCCGTGTGGCTGACCTCGCGCTGGCGGGCGTACACCCGGCGGTTCGGAATGCTCTGGGAGACACCCGTGGAGCACGAGCCCTGGCCGCTGGCCGAAGCGGCGGTCGATGTGCCGGAGGAGACGCTGACCACCGCGGCGGGCCTTCCCGCCCCTCTGGGCGAGCCCGTGACGCACTTCTCGGAAGGAGTCGGGCATGTACGGCTTGGGCCCTCCCGGCCCTGCGTACCGGCGTCGGGCGCTTCTTGACCTGCCCCGCCCCGGGCCGGCACGAGCGCCCTTCGGACGAGCGGATTCCCGCGGGGTGAGCGGATGAGCGGTAAGCACGGCGGAGCCACTCGGCGCCCCCGGTGGCGTTTCGAGGGCTGGATCGCCGGCATGGGAACCGCCTCCGGGACGCGCATCGTGCTCGGACACTGGCAGCGGTCACCGTTCGGGCCGTTCAGCGACGTGATGCTCGAACGGGCCGACGGGGAACGACTGCTGCTGGCCCCCACCCGGGAGACGGCGGACTTCGTCCGCGACACCTACTCCTTCGACACGGTGCGCCTGGTCCCGGTCGACGTGAGCGTCACCGGGCAGACCTGGACCGTGACCGCAGGGCCGCTCGCCCTGCGCTTCAGCACCGGCCCGCGACGGCTGCTGGGGCTGCTGCTGGCCGTCGTCCCCGGTCCGCTCGCCGGGCGTCCGGCATGGAGTGCGCTGACGGACCGGCCCGCTCGCCTGCTGCTCTCCGGAGTGCGGACCCGCGGCAGCGCGGGAGGCGGCCGCCGCGAATGGTACGGCGCCCGGGACCTGCAGCCGATCAGCGCGGTGTCCGCGACCTTCGACGGCGCCGACCTCGGTGGGATGACGCCTGTCGAACCGCCCGTGCGCTTCGGGTTCGGTTCGGTGCCGAGGAAGCCCGCCGTGACGCGGGTGACGACGACGGTGTCGTCCGGCCCCGGGTGAGCACCGGGGATGTTCGGCCGCTCGGCCGGCGCAGCGCCGGCCCCTGCACCGCCGCGCCGCCGTGCCCATCAGACACTGCGCGAACAGGTGCGTCGGGACGGCGAGCACATGGAAAGCCGGCGCAGTGCCGGACGAAAAGGTATGGGAGGGGTGGACGTGGTCCTCGCGCAACTCGTGTCGCGGCACACCTCACTCGGCCGCTCCTAGGAAGAGAGCGACGAGGTGGACCGACTGCCGCTACTTCTTGAATACACATCGGTCTGAACCAAAGCCTTGACGGCTTGTTCGGGTGCGTTTACAACAAGTCATCAAGAAAGCCCGGGGCTTGCGGAAGTGCCGTGCACATCTCCGTTGATGTTTTGTCATGAGCAGATCTAGCAGGCCCTATGTCCACTCCCCCACGAAAGGACGGGCTGACGTGAGACTCTCCTGGCGACGCCGCACGGCCGTGTGCGGAGCCACCCTGCTGTGCTGCCTGACCACCGCGCTGCTGCCCACCACAGCCTCGGCCGACACCACAGACACCGGACGCCCCGGCAGCGGCACACAAGCGGTCGTCTTCTCCGACGACTTCGACGGCCCAGCCGGCGCCCCGGTCGACAGCAGCAAGTGGCAGAACGAGACGGGCGACAACGTCAACAACCACGAACGGCAGTACTACACCCCCGGTACCGACAACGCCGCGCTCGACGGCAACGGCAATCTCGTCATCACCGCACGCAAGGAGAACCCCGGCAACTACCAGTGCTGGTACGGCACATGCGAGTACACCTCGGCGCGGCTGAACACCGCGGGCAAGTTCACCCAGACCTACGGTCACGTGGAAGCGCGCATCAAAGTGCCGCGCGGCCAGGGCATGTGGCCGGCCTTCTGGATGCTCGGTGACGACATCGGCAGTGCCGGATGGCCGGCCTGCGGCGAGATCGATGTGATGGAGAACGTCGGCTTCGAGCCGAGCACGGTGCACGGCACCCTGCACGGCCCCGGCTACTCCGGCTCGGGCGGCATCGGCGCCGCGTACACCCTGCCAGGCGGCGCGGCCTTCGCCGACGACTTCCACACCTTCGCCATCGACTGGTCCCCCGGCACCGTCACCTGGTCGGTGGACGGCAACGTCTACCAGACACGTACGCCCGCCGATGTCGGCGGCAACCCGTGGGTGTTCGACAAGCCGTTCTTCCTGATCCTCAACCTCGCCGTGGGCGGCTACTGGCCCGGCGACCCGGACGGCTCGACGAACTTCCCGCAGCAGATGACCGTCGACTACGTACGGGTCACCACCGGCGACTGACCCGTCGTGCACGCACGGGCGCCCGCACCCGGCCGAACTGCCGTCCGGCCGGGGCGCGGGCGCCCCCGCGTACGCGGCGCGCGCCCGGTGGTTCCGGAGCTAACTGATCGGCTGTTCGGCACCGACGTAGGCCGCGAGGTGCTCGCCCGTGAGGGTGGAGCGGGCGGCGACGAGGTCGGCGGGGGTGCCCTCGAAGACGATCCGGCCGCCGTCGTGGCCGGCGCCCGGCCCGAGATCGATGATCCAGTCCGCGTGCGCCATGACCGCCTGATGGTGCTCGATGACGATGACGGACTTGCCCGAGTCGACGAGCCGGTCGAGCAGACCGAGCAGCTGCTCGACGTCGGCCAGATGCAGACCGGTGGTCGGCTCGTCGAGGACGTACACACCGCCCTTCTCACCCATATGGGTCGCCAACTTGAGCCGCTGCCGCTCGCCGCCGGACAGCGTGGTGAGCGGCTGGCCGAGGGTGAGGTAGCCGAGTCCCACGTCGGCCAGCCGGTCGAGGATCTTGTGCGCGGCCGGAGTGCGTGCCTCACCGGCGCCGAAGAACTCCTCGGCCCGGGCCACCGACATCGCCAGCACCTCGCTGATGTCCCGGCCGCCGAGGCGATACTCCAGCACCGAGGGCTGGAACCGCTTGCCCTCGCAGTCCTCGCAGGGGGTGGCGACTCCGGCCATCATGGCCAGGTCGGTGTAGATCACGCCGGCGCCGTTGCAGGTGGGGCAGGCGCCTTCGGAGTTGGCGCTGAACAGCGACGGCTTCACTCCGTTGGCCTTGGCGAAGGCCTTGCGGATCGGGTCGAGCAGTCCGGTGTAGGTCGCCGGATTGCTCCGCCGGGAGCCCTTGATGGCGCTCTGGTCGACCGAGACGACGTCCGCCCCGGCGGGGATCGAGCCGTGGATCAGCGAGCTGTTGCCGGAGCCCGCCACGCCGGTGACCACGCAGAGGACACCGAGTGGCACGTCCACGTCGACGCCCTGGAGGTTGTGCGTCGTCGCGCCCCGGATCTCCAGCGCTCCGGTGGACTCCCGCACCGTCTCCTTGAGCGAGGCCCGGTCGTCGAGATGGCGGCCGGTGACGGTGTCGCTGGAGCGCAGCCCCTCGACGCTGCCCTCGTAGCAGACGGTGCCGCCCGCGGTACCGGCGCCGGGCCCGAGGTCGACGACATGGTCGGCAATCGCGATCGTCTCCGGCTTGTGCTCGACGACGAGGACCGTGTTGCCCTTGTCCCGCAGCCGCAGCAGCAGGTCGTTCATCCGCTGGATGTCGTGCGGGTGCAGGCCGATGGTGGGCTCGTCGAAGACGTACGTGGTGTCGGTGAGGGACGAGCCGAGGTGGCGGATCATCTTCACACGCTGCGCCTCGCCGCCCGACAGGGTGCCCGCCGGACGGTCGAGCGAGAGATAGCCGAGGCCGATCTCCACGAACGAGTCGAGGGTGTCCTGCAGCGCGGTGAGCAGCGGCGCCACCGACGGCTCGTCGAGGTCGCGGACCCATTCGGCCAGGTCGCGGATCTCCATGGCACAGGCGTCGGCGATGCTGATCTTCCCGATCTTCGAGGAGCGGGCGCCCTCGCTCAGCCGGGTGCCGCCGCACTCGGGACAGGTGGTGAAGGTGACGGCCCGCTCCACGAACGCCCGGATGTGCGGCTGCATCGCCTCCTTGTCCTTGGACAGGAACGACTTCTGGATCTTCGGGATCAGCCCTTCGTAGGTGAGGTTGACGCCGTTGACCTTCACCTTGACCGGCTCGCCGTGGAGGAAGTCCCGCAGCTCCTTCTCGGTGTACTCGCGGATCGGCTTGTCCGGGTCGACGAAGCCCGACTGGGCGTAGACCTGCACGGTCCACTGGCTGTCCGACTTCCAGCCCGGGATGGTGAACGCGCCCTGGGCGAGCGACTTGGAGTCGTCGTACAGCTGGGAGAGGTCGATGTCGGAGACCGTGCCACGGCCCTCGCAGTGCGTGCACATGCCGCCGGTGCGCTCGAAGGTCGCCTTCACCGCCTTCTTGTTGCCGCGCTCGACGGTGATCGCACCGGATGCCCGGACCGAGGCGGTGTTGAAGGAGTACGCGCTGGGCGGGCCGATGTGGGGCTCGCCGAGCCGGCTGAAGAGGATGCGCAGCATCGCGTTGGCGTCGGTGGCGGTGCCGACCGTGGAGCGCGGGTCGGCGCCCATCCGCTGCTGATCCACGATGATCGCGGTCGTCAGGCCGTCGAGGACGTCGACCTCGGGCCGGGCCAGCGTCGGCATGAAGCCCTGTACGAAGGCGCTGTAGGTCTCGTTGATCAACCGCTGCGACTCGGCGGCGATCGTGTTGAAGACCAGCGAGCTCTTGCCCGAACCGGAGACGCCGGTGAACACCGTCAGCCGGCGCTTCGGTATCTCGACGGCGACGTTCTTGAGGTTGTTCTCGCACGCCCCGTACACGCGGATCATGTCGTGGCTGTCGGCGGCATGCAGCGCAGACGACTGCGCCTGCGTCCCCGTGGTCCTGCTCATCGTGTCTCCATCTGTGAGGCGGGGACCGCCCACGCGGTCCCCGTCGGCGTCGCCCGGCTGTGTCCGACCAGCTCCGCGTAGTACGTCCTGCTTCTCTTCACGTCGTGTCCCCTCTGCGGCGCCGCACGGGCGCGACGCGACGAAGGAGACCCCCTCCCCCGCCTCGCCTCGGCTCCCGTTGCGGCCCGGGGTCCGGTGGGCTGCCCCCGGGCGTGCGGCGCGGACGAGCGGCCGTCCGGCGCGCACGGCGGCGGGGCGGGGCCGTGCGGGGCGGAACCGGGGCGACCTGGCGCTACGCCTTGGACTCCTGCTGGATCCGCACCATGTTGCCCGAGGGATCGCGGAACGCGCAGTCGCGCGGACCCCAGGGCTGGTCGATGGGCTCCTGCAGCACCTCGGCACCGGAGACCCGCGCCCGCTCGAAGGTGGCCTCGACGTCATCGGTCCTGAAGACGGTCATCGGCAGGACGCCCTTGGTGAGCAGTTCCTGCAGGGCGTCCCCGTCGGCCTGGGAACGCCCTGCATGCGGCTCCGAGAGCACGATCTCGACTCCCGGCTGAGCCGCGCTACCCAGAGTGACCCAGCGGAACTCGCCGGAGGCGACGTCGTTGCGCACTTCGAGGCCGAGAGCGTCCCGGTAGAAGACGAGCGCCTCGTCCACGTGGTTGACGGTGATGTGGCTGTATTGCAGTGCGATAGTCATGTGAGTGACGTTAAGCGGCGGCGCCGGGGCGCGCTTCTCGAATCCTGCTCGACACGTCCCGCAGCGGGCGGGTGCGCACCTTGGCCAGACACGCGGGCATCGCCACCACGGCGTCGTGGTCCCGGGCGCGATACGCGCTCGGCGTCTCCCCCGCGAGCTCGGTGAACCGCGAGCTGAACGAGCCCAGTGAGGTACAGCCGACCGCCATGCACGCGTCCGTCACGCTCATTCCTTCGCGCAGCAGCGCCATCGCCCGCTCGATCCGGCGGGTCATGAGATAGCCGTAGGGGGTCTCGCCGTAGGCGGCCCGGAACCGTCGCGAGAAGTGCGCCGGCGACATGAGCGCGTGGCGGGCCATCGTCGGCACATCGAGCGGCTGTGCGTACTCCCGATCGATCAGATCCCGCGCTCGGCGCAGATGTGCGAGATCGGCAAGCTCTTCCGGCGTCATGTCGTGACGCTACCACCACCCTCCGACAACGCCTCTCACCTGCAAGAACGCGGTTCGAGGCGGGGTGGGCAGGGCCCGGAGCGAGGGGCGAGCCCCGCGGTGCGGTGCGCCTCGTCCACGGCCGCCGGGCCGCAGCCGTCGAGCTGCTGCCCGCACGCCCCGGTCGGGACCCGCGCCGGCACACCGGCGACCGCCCGCTCCCGTGCCGTCCAGGCCGGCCCGAACGGGACAGGCCTCCCTTCCAACGGGCGGACGGACGCGCGGGGTTACGTGCCTCCCCCACCGTTCCTATGCTGCGGCAGCGCCCCCTCAGCCACGCGGCGCTCCGCCAGGATGCGGGTCGGCGCTCCGCCGGGGGCGGAAGCAGCGATCCGCCGTCGTCCGGGACCGGGACGAAAGCCGGCGAGGGCGCGCGTGCGCTGTGCACCGGAAGACAGCCAAGAAGAAGGCCAAGGGGGCGCGATGAAGTGGAGAGCATGGAGTGCCGTCGCCGTCGGTGCGACGCTGCTGCTCGGCACCGTGCAGGCAGCGAACACCGCCGAGGCAGCGGCCTTACCCGTCTGTCCGACGATCTTCGGACACGGCGGCTATCCGACCGGTGACAACCCCTGGAACCGCGACCAGATCCGCCAGCCCAACAATCCCCGCGCGCTCGCCCAGCAGAAGAGTTGGGGCGCCTCGGGCGTGGAGGCCGACCTCCAGCTCACCAGGAACGGCACCAAGGGCGTGATGTGGCACAACACCACGACCAACGGGCTGACCGGCACCCGAGCGCCCATCACCGAGCTGTGGTGGGCGACGGGGGCCGACCAGCTCAGAGGCCGGACGATCACCCGGGGCCCGTACACCGGGGAGACCGTCCACACCTTCCGCGAGTGGCTCGACAGCGCCAAGGCCAAGGGCATCATCCCCCTGGTGGAGCTCAAGCCCGAGGCCGAGCAGTCACTGCTCCACAGCGACTCGGCCATCCGCGCGAGAGCCTGGAGAGAGGTCATCGCGCCCGTCTCGGAGCGGGCCGCCACCCAGGAAATCATGCTCTACACGCATGACGCCGCTTTGCAGCCGGAGCTCGAGCGGCGCCTCAAGGCGGCAGGGCTCGGCTCCTCGCTCACCGGGCGTCCAGCCTGGGTCGACGGGATCGGCTGGGAGGAGCCGCCCCCGGCTGCTTCCGGCAACTACGCGTCGTGGCAGGACAGCCTGGCGCGGCTCGGATCCCCCACACGTTCGGTGCGGATGGCCACCTCGTGGACCAAGGGCTTCAAGGACTGGTTGTCCGGCAAGTGCGTCTGACGCTCGGAGCGCGCCGGTGGTGGGGGCGCGGCGCACCCGGCCCCCACCACCGCAGTCGCACAGGCGTGGAGGCCGAGCTCAGGACCGGGCCAGGGCAACGGGACCGGGGGTCAGTCGGTGGACGCGGCGAACCGTACCCGGTCGCTTTCCCCGTCGGAGAGGAACAGCGCCAGCGCCCGCGCCTGCTCCGCCGTCTCGGTGCGGTCGGCGCGGGAGAAGCGGCGCAGCGGAGTGACGAGGACGGTGCCCGCCTCCACGGTCCAGGTCGCGCCGACCCGGCCGTCGACCAGGACGACGCGCGCGCCGGCGACCGACAGCCCCCGGTGGTCGTCGTCCACGATCCGGCTGCGATCGTGGTATCCGAGGATCGCGTTGTCGAAAGCCGGGAGGAACCGCACCGGGGCGGGCGTCCCGGGGTCGGGGCGCGGCGCGTCGGGGAGATCCAGCAGTTCCCGGCCCCGCTCGTCGCGAAAGGTGACCAACTCCTCGCGTAGCGCGGCAATCGCGGCAGGCAGCCCCGCCAGTCCGCACCACGCGCGCAGGTCGGCCGAGGCGGCGGGTCCGAAAGCGGCCAGATAGCGGCGCACCAGAGCTTGGCCGACCGGGTCGGAACCGCCCACGGCCGGCGGGTCGATCTCGCGCCCCAGCCAGGCGGCGAGCAGGACGTTGCGCACACCCGCCTTCGTGCGCCACAGCCCGCGCGGCGGCAGCTGCGCCATCGGGAGGAGGGCGGCGACCAGCATCTCCCCCAGGGCGCGCGGCTGCCGCTGCGGCCAGCGGTCGGCGAGCGCACGCGTGAGCTCGGCCATCGAGCGGGGTTCGCCGTCGGCCATGACCGCCCGGCCCGCGGCGGCCAGTTCGTCAAGGTCCACCCCGTCCAGCTCACGTCGATAGGTTCCGAGCACCCGCTGGCGCAGCATGGGGTCGTGGCGGGCCCGCCAGGCGAGGGCGTCTTCAGCGGTGACGAGGTGCACGGTGCGGCGCATGAGATGGGTCCGTGCCACGCTGCGCCGGACGAGCAGGTCCGAGAGCGTGGACGGGGTGAAGGCTCGCAGCCGCGACCAGAGGCCGATGAACGGCTCCTGCGGTTCCTGTGCCTGCAGCCCACCGAGGTGGCCGACGGCGTCGAGCACCGGCATGTCGGCACGGTCCAGCAGCAACTGCCGGGCGAGCGTGGCGCGGTTGAGCGCCCGGTTGTCGAGCACGGTCATCGGCTCACCGCGCCCCGTTCGACGGCCGTGTCGGCACGGCAGCGATCGGGCGGCGGGAGCCACCGCCCGGCTTGGGTCACAGTGCGGAGGGACATGATCGGCTCCTTGCCTGTCGAGGAATCCGGTACGGGCGATCCGCGCGGGGCCGGGCGTGCCGACGCGACGAGAGGCGGGCGGTCCGCTCGGTCCCGCCCGGTGGTGGTCACAGTCGCAGGAGAAGCGGTCAGATCCTGGCCGCTTCCTGGCGCAGGATGGAGATCGTGCAGAAGACCTCAGGACGACTGCTGTCGTTGCTCTCGCTGCTCCAGACGCGCCGGGACTGGCCGGGAGCGCTGCTGGCCGAGCGGCTGGACGTCAGCCGGCGCACCGTGCGCCGGGACGTGGACCGCCTGCGCGAACTCGGCTACCCCATCGTGGCGAGCAAGGGCCCCGACGGCGGCTACCGACTCGACGCCGGAACACAGCTGCCCCCGTTGCTGTTCGACGACGAGCAGGCCGTCGCCCTCGCCGTGGCGCTGCAGAGCGCCACCGCCACCGGTGCCGGCATCGAGGAGGCCGCGGCACGCGCCCTCAACACCGTCCGCCAGGTCATGCCCGCACGGCTGCGCCACCGGATCGACGCCCTCCGGGTCACCGCTGTCGAGCGGCCCGCGACCCGGCCGCGTCCCCAGGTCGACAGCAGCGTGCTGATGGCACTCAGCGCGGCCGTCCAGGCCCGCGAAGTGCTGCGCTTCGACTACGCTCCCGTCTCCCCGCCGGACGCCGGTCGGGACAGCGCCACGACGTCGCCGCGCCGGGTGCAGCCGCACCATCTGGTGACCTGGGGCGGACGTTGGTATCTCGTCGCCTGGGACCTCGACCGCGAGGACTGGCGCACCTTCCGCGCGGACCGGCTCACCCCTCGCGTCCCCACGGGCCCTCGCTTCACCCCGCGTGAGGTGCCCGGGGGTGATGTGGCCGCCTTCGTCGCCGGCAGGTTCCAGGGCTCCGACGGCTCGTACGACTGGCCCTGCCGCGGCGAGGTGATCCTGGAACTGCCCGCCGCCGCCGTGTCCCACTACGTCCACGACGGGATGGTGGAGGAACTCGCCGCGGACCGCTGCCGACTTGTGCTGGGCTCGTGGTCGTGGCCCGGCCTGGCCGCGACCATCGGCAGATTCGACGCCGGGATCGAGGTCGTCGGCCCGCCCGAGCTCAAGCAGGCCTTCGCCCATCTGGCCCGCCGCTTCGCCGACGCCGCGTCCGACGGACCCGCCGGCTCCGCCCCACCGCCCGCGAGCCACTGAGCAATCCCGCGCAGCTGCCGCGTGCCCACGCGCGACTCCGCGCCTTTCCGCCCGGTGGTGGGTGAGGGCGTACACCGCCGGTTCTCAGGCTCCCCCTGCCGCCGCGATGCAGCACGTTTGTACCGGTCGGGGCATGTTTGTGCACTTGAACAAGCCTTTTCTTCGCACCTCTTGACGCTGCTGTTTGGCGAAAACTACGTTCTGGCCAACGGAATTCCACTTCCATTTTGTGGAAACCTCTGAACTTCCACTTCCCTCCCCCTCCGGAGCCCCTATGACTGCCGTGGATGAGCGGTCGTCCGTGGAGACCGGTGCCACCTCCAGCACCGGCTTGTACACGTACGACCTCGCCCCGACGAAGAAGGAAGGGCGCCGCTGGGGCGCCTACAACGTCTTCACGCTCTGGGCCAACGACGTACACAGCCTCGGGAACTACGCGTTCGCCATCGGCCTCTTCGCTCTCGGACTGAACATCTGGGGCATCATGGCGGCCTTCGCGCTCGCTTCCGTCCTGCTGTTTCTCCTGCTGACCCTGTCCGGCTTCATGGGGCACAAGACGGGCGTCCCGTTCCCGGTCATGAGCCGCATCGCGTTCGGTATCAAAGGAGCGAAGATCCCGGCCGGTATCCGGGGGGCCGTCGCCATCGCCTGGTTCGGCATCCAGACCTATCTGGCCTCTTCCGTCCTCAGCACCCTGCTCGTGGCGATGTACCCGGGCCTGAGCCGGCTGGAGGGCAACTCCGTACTCGGCCAGTCGACTCTCGGCTGGATCACCTTCCTGGCCCTGTGGGCCGTGCAGGTGCTCATCGTGAGTTACGGGATGCAGATGATCCGGCGGTACATGGCCTTCGCGGCGCCCACCACCCTGATCACCATGTGCGCCCTGGCGGCGTGGATGTTCCTCCGCGCCGACGGCTCGATCTCGCTGTCCATCGACGAGCCGCTCATCGGCGGCGAGATGTGGCTGCAGATCCTGCAGGGCGCCGCGCTGTGGGTGGTGATCTACGGGACGTTCGTACTGAACTTCTGCGACTTCACCCGCTCCGCCAGGAGCCGTGGCTCCATCGTCCGGGGCAACGTGGTCGGTATCCCGGTGAACATGCTCTTCTTCGCCGTCATCGTGGCGGTGCTCAGCGGGGCCCAGTTCAAGCTCGACGGGCACGTCATCACCAGCCCCGCCGACATCGTCAGGACCGTACCGAACATGTTCCTGCTGGCGACGGCTTCGCTCGCCCTCATCGTGCTGACGGTGGCGGTGAATCTGCTGGCCAACTTCGTCGCGCCCATCTACGCGCTGGTCAACCTCTTCCCCCGCCGGTTGAACTTTCGCCGGGCCGGACTGGTCAGCGCCGTACTGGGCCTCGTCATCCTCCCCTGGAACCTCTACGACAGCCCGATCGTGGTCAACTACTTCCTCGGCGGGCTCGGCGCCCTGCTCGGGCCGCTGTTCGGTGTGATCATGGCGGACTACTGGCTGCTGCGCAGATCCCGCGTGAACGTGCCCGACCTCTACACCGAAGACGCACAGGGCGAGTACCACTACCGCGGGGGCTACAACCCGCGGGCCGTCGCCGCCTTCGCCCCCAGCGCCGCGGTCGCGGTCGTCCTCGCCCTGGTGCCCGCCTTCCACTCCGTGGCCGGATTCTCCTGGTTCATCGGCGCCGCCCTCGCCGCCGTGCTGTACGCGGTGATCGCCGACCGCAGCGCGGCGATCCGTGACGTGGACGGCGAGGCCATCGCCGTCGCCGCCGAATGACCCGACCAACAGAAGGCCGTCCCATGCGCATCCTCGTCGCCAACGTCAACACCACGCGATCCATCACCGACTCGATCGGCCGGCAGGCGGCCGGCGCCGCCTCGCCCGGCACCGAGATCGTTCCCCTGACGCCCGCCTTCGGCGCGGAGTCGGTCGAGGGCAACTACGAGAGCCACCTCGCCGCCGTCGCCGTGATGGAAGCGGTACGCGCCCATCCGGAACCGTTCGACGCGGTGATCCAGGCCGGATACGGCGAACACGGCCGCGAGGGGCTTCAGGAACTGCTCGACGTCCCGGTCGTCGACATCACCGAGGCCGCCGCGAGCACGGCACAGTTCCTCGGCCGCTGCTACTCCGTCGTCACCAGCCTCGACCGTACGGTCCCGCTGATCGAGGAGCGCCTCCATGTGGCCGGACTGAGCGCCCGGTGCGCATCGGTGCGCGCCAGCGGGCTGGCCGTGCTCGACCTCGAACGCGACGAGAATGCCGCGGTGGACGCCATCGCCGAGCAGGCCGTCCGGGCGGTGGAGGACGACCGCGCGGAAGTGATCTGCCTGGGCTGTGGAGGCATGTCCGGTCTGACCGAACGCGTCGTCGAAAGGACCGGGGTCCCCGTCGTCGACGGGGTCACCTCCGCCGTGAAGGTCGCCGAGTCCCTCGTCGGCCTCGGCCTGTCCACGTCGAAGGTGCGCACCTACGCCCCACCACGCCCCAAGAAGATCCTCAACTGGCCGCCACCGACGCCGTGACATCCACCCGCGCACGACCGACCACGTTGGAACCGGAAGAGACCGAGGCCATGACCTATCTGCACACCCGTGCGGCCGTCGAGGAGTATCTGCGCGTCCGTGAGAATCTGTTCTCGGCCATGCGCAGAGACCGCAGGAGGGGCGTCGCCGCCAGTGAGATCGCGCGGACCGCGGCAGGCACCTACAGCACGCCGGTCATCCTGGAGTACCTGTCGTGCGTCGAGTTGCGGGACGACACCCGGGCCGCTCTGCGCACAGCGGGGCTGGACCGCTGGGTCGGGGTGCGGTCGACCGGTGCGGGCCGTGGACCACGCAAGGTCCTGTTGGCCCTCACCCGTGATCCGGCCGACCTTGAAGAGTCCGACCGGCGAGCCCTGCCCGAGCGCCTCACCCGCGCCCTGAAGGACGCGGGCATCGCATTGCAGCTCGCCGACCGGACCGCGCTCGCGGACGCGCTCTACGGCGGAGAGGAAGTGCGCCTCTGCCGGGCGCGCGGCGGATGTGTGCGACGGACGGCGCTCTCCTCCCGCCCTTGACCGGCCGGCCGTCGATCGTGTGCGCGCCGGCGGCCGCTGCCCCGGGAGGGATCGCGTTACTTCTTGAGCAGGACGACGCCCACGCCCTGCCGAAGAAGCTCACCGTCAGCTACTGGAACGGCAAGGAGCATGTCCCGGTCGACCACCTCCGCGTCGACTGGGCGTCGTCTTCCGGGGAGCCCACCCGCATCACGTTCGACGACGTTGTGACCACCCGGCTGAAGCTCGGGATGACAAGCGCTCACCCGCACGAGACAACGGGTTCCTGCGCATCGTCGAGCTGCGGGCCCTCACGGGTGCGCACAGCGGCCGGAAGGCCAAGGACGCGCAGCGCGCGGACGACCGGGACTGAGCCTCCCCTCCCGGCACCCGGTCGGCTCCATACACCGGCGGCTCCGTCATCCGGTGGGGCCGCCCCGGGGGGCCACTCGCCGTACCGGACCTACGCCCTCCCGGACAGGAGACCGCCCGGTGCCGCCGATGGTTGAGTGGAACCTGTCCTGGGCGACCGAGCGGGAGGGCGAAGGCCCATGGTTTTCGGCAGAACCAAGCGGCGCGAAACGGATGCGCTTCGGGCGAAGTTCGTCACCAACCGCGAGACGGTCCGCTCATGGACGGCGCGTTGGGAATGCCCGGAGGTGGAATGGCCGCCCTTCGACGAGGTCCCGGGTCCCTGGGTGGTGGCGCCACGGGAGAGGAAGAGATGGCTGGAGCAGCACGCGCCCTTCCTGGACACGTACCGGTGGGAAACACCGCTGCGGACGCGGTCGGCCGTGCGACGATGCGGGAACGCGGACGAGGGTGGCGGAGTGATCACATGGCGGCGGGTCACCGAGGAGGACTTCGGGCTGTTGCGGACCTGGCTCGCCCACCGCACGTGGCCCGCTGGTGGCACCACGACACGTCCGCCGAAGCGGTCGCGCGGGACTTCGGGCCCGCGGCGCGCGGCGAGGAGCCGTCCGAGGACCTTCTGGTCATGCTGGACGGCACTCCTGTCGCGTTGGTCCAGCGGTGCCGGTTCGCGGACTACCCGGACTACCGCCAGGAGTTGGCCGACCAGGTCGAACTTCCCGAGGGCGCCGTCACGCTCGACTATCTGCTCGCCGACCCCGCACGGGTGGGGCAGGGGCTGGGGCCACGCATCCTGCGGGCGGTCGTGGCGGCCACCTGGACCGACGATCCTGACGCCTCGGCCGTCGTCGTCCCGGTGAACGCGGCCAACCGCGCGTCGTGGCGGGCGCTGGAGAAGACCGGACTGCGCAGGGTCGGCACCGTCGACCTGGCCCCGGACAACCCGGCCGACGAGCGCGCCCACCACGTCTATCGCATCGACCGACCCGCCGACGCACCGTCTTGACGGCTGCCTTGGCCGCTGCGGTGGCCGTCGAGGCCGGTGGCGGTGTTGACCAGTGCGATGTGGGGAAGGGCCTGCGGAAAGTTGCCGACGAGTCGTTCGGCGCGGATGTCGTACTCCTCGGAGAGCAGTCCGAGATCGTTGCGCAGCTCCAGCAGCCGCTCGAACAGGGCCCTGCCCCTGGCCGTGTCCCCCTGCTGGATGTAGCAGTCGGCGAGCCAGAACGTGCAGGGCAGGAAGGCTCCCTCGCCCTGGGGAAGGCCGTCGACGTGCGGGGTCCGGTCGGTCATGGCGTAGCGCTGCACGAAGCCTCCGCTGAGAAGCTCCTCCTCCACAGCGCGGACGGTGCCGCGCATCCGCTCGTCCTGGGCCGGCAGAAAGCCGATGTCCGGCAGCGTCAGCAGCGCGGCGTCCACCGTGGTGGAGCCGTAATGCTGGGTGAAGGTGTTGCGCCCCGGGTCGTAGCCCTTGTCGCAGATGTCGTCGAAGATCTGCGCGCGCAGCCGCTTCCACCGGTCGACCGGTCCGTGGAGGCCGAAGTCCTCCACGGCTTTGACCGCGCGGTCGGCGGCCGCCCAGGCCATCGCCTTCGAGTGGGTGAAATGCCGTCGCGGGCCGCGCATCTCCCAGATACCGCTGTCGGGCTCACGCCAGTGCCCCTCCAGGAAGTCCATCAGTTTCCGCTGCACCCGCCAGGCGTCCTCGGCGGGCGGAATGCCCGCGTGGCGCGCCTGGTGCAGGGCGTCCATCAGCTCTCCGTAGACGTCCCACTGGTGTTGGCGTGCTGCTTCGTTGCCGATGCGTACCGGCCGGGAGTTCTCGTAGCCGGGCAGCCAGTCCAGTTCCAGTTCGGGGAGTCGGCGGGTGCCGTCGATGCCGTAGAGGATCTGCATCTGCTCGGGCTCACCGGCGACCGCGCGCAGCAGCCACTCCCGCCAGGCGCGGGCCTCGCTCTCGTAGCCGGAGTCGAGCAGCGCCAGCAGCGTGAAGGTGGCGTCCCGGATCCAGCAGTGACGGTAGTCCCAGTTCCGTACGCCGCCCAGCTGCTCCGGCAGCGAGGTGGTGGGGGCGGCGATGATGCCGCCGGTGGGGGCGTAGGTGAGCGCCTTGAGGGTGATCAGCGACCGCACCACCGCTTCCCGGTACCGGCCCTGGTACCGGCAGTGCGAAGCCCACTCCTGCCACCATCGCCGGGTCGCGGAGACGATGTCGCCACCGGGACGTGGCGGGCTGCCGTACTCGCGGGAGTTCCAGCCCAGGTGGAACTCCACGGCGTCCCCCGCACCGACCTGGAAGTGAGTGACGGCCCGGCCGTCGTCCGTCGGTTCGAGGGGGAAGTCGCTGTCCAGGGTGAGATGGTCGGGCCCCGCCACCGCGTGCAGCCGCCGGTTGTCCGGGCGGAACCAGGGGACGATGCTTCCGTAGTCGAACCGCGGCACGAAACAGCTGCGCATCGGCACCCGACCGTGCACGCCCTCGACACGACGCGTCACATCCGGCCTGTCGTTGCGGACGGGCATGCAGTCGAGCACCCGCACCTCGTCCCCTGCCTGGCGGAACGTCGTCTCCAGCACGAGGCTGTCAGGCAGATAGCGCCGGGTGACCGACCATCCGTCGCCGCACGGTGCCAACGACCAGTGGCCGTGCCGCTCTCCGCCCAGCAGCCGCGCGAAGCAGGCCCCTGAATCAAACCGCGGCAGGCACAGCCAGTCCATGGAGCCGCTGCGGCTGACGAGCCCCGCCGTGTAGGTGTCGCCGATCAGCGCGTAGTCCTCCAGGGGAGCCGACAAGGCCGACCTCCTTACCGCGTGGCACCGGTCCGTACACGCCGAGTCGCCGGAAAGATCGGAACCCGGGTACCGCCGCGAGGTGCGCGGGAAACTCCCGGATCATCGGCTGCGCACGTCAGACGCCCCCGCCCGGCGCCCGGGACACCCATGCACCCCGCGCACCCGGCGAGGTGCACGGCTCCGTGCGACGCCAGGACGCTTCGCGGACTCGTCAGGCCAGCGGTTCACTCAGTTCGATGGAGCGCAGGGCCGCCACGAGCGCCCGTTCGTCCCCGACGTCGAGGGCCGTGTCGGTGAGCTTGATGACGTGTTCATCACCGTGGGCAACGGCCCGCTCGAAGACCTCTTCGGCGGTGATGCCGCCCGGCGGGGTGCAGACGGCCGGGGCGATCGGGGCGTACATCGCGGTCACCGCCGCGGACGCCGTCCAGGCGGCCCGCAGACTCGGTACCCACAGGGCCTCCGGGAGTGCGGGCAACACCCGCAGCACGGCGTTGGGGGCAGTGGCCGCGTGCACCAGCATCGTCTCCTGCCCGTGGCCATGGGTGGCGTACCGATGGGTGGCCGCCCGCACCAGCTCGATGAGGCGGTGTCGGGCCTCGTGCGGATCCGCGACCGTGGCCGCCCACACCGGCAGGCCTGTGACGCGGCCGAGCCGGTCGGGGAAGCCGCCGTCCTGCTCGGCGATCGGCGTCACCTCGTCGAGGGCGGCGGCCGCGCTCTCGGCACCGGGCAACGGGTCCAGATCCGCGACAGGGTGGTGGCGGGCGGCCCAGTAGCCGAGGCCGTGGGCGAGTTCGCTCAGATAGGGCTCGGCGGCGGAGGTGTCCGCGTCGGCGTCTTCCTCGGCGGCCAGCAGCGTACGCACGGCGTGGCCCACCCGGATCACCGGATGCGTCGCGCCGCCGTACATGCCGGACAGCAGCCGGGGCCGCCACCGGGCGACCACCTCCCGCCAGGGGCGCTCGGTGAGCTCGCGGCCGAAGTACCCGATCCAGTCGGCGGCGCGGCGCGGATCGCCGAGGGCGGAGCGCCAGTTGGCTGCCGTGACCGGTTCGACGCCCGGCGGGAACTCCTCCAGCCTGCTGGTGTACAGGTCGAGCCAGCGGTGCACCGAGCCTGCCGCCCCGTGTGCGGAGAGGGCCTCGACAACCATCGGCGCGTGGTTGGTGAGCCGCCCGGACCGCTCCGGACCTGTGGTGTGCAAGCGCTGCAGCGCCTCTGGGAGGGTGCCTGTCGAATCCATGGCGAGGACGCTAGGCCAGGCGCCACGACGGCGTAACGGGCTGCCGACCTAGGACCGGGACCAGGCCGTCGTGGGACCGGGACCGGGCCGTCGGCGTCCGGACCTCTCCCGGCCGGCCCCGTGCGTTCAGGCGCGAGAGGCCTGTCACATCCGCTCATGTCACGGCGTGCGGGGCCGATCCGTCTCAAGGGGTGTGGCCACCGACGACCGCCGGGGTGCAGCAGCGCCGCCTCGACCCGCCAGTGGCACGACCGTCCTCACGAAGACGCCCGCGCCGGTGGACCCGGCCGGGCCCAGGGGATGTGAGGAGCAGTCGGTGTGGCCGAGGCCGCCGAGCCTGAGGAGTTCGAGGAGCTGCGACCGCTGCTGTTCTCGATCGCCTACCGGATTCTGGGCAGCGTGAGCGAGGCCGAGGACGCGGTCCAGGAGACCTGGCTGCGCTTCGCGGGCTCTGCCACCCGGGTCGCCACGTGTCGCGCTCGCCGACGAAGACGTCTCCCAGGACGGCTTCCCACCGCTGACCCACGACTACGACATCGTCCTCGCCCACCGGCTCGACCACTCACCGGCCTGGCCGAGGACCGTGTCGGTCACGCCGCTGCTGCACGAACCCCTCGACATCGCGCTGCCCGTCGGCCACCCGCTGGCGGACAAACCGGAGCTGACCCCGCGCGACGTGGCCGACCAGCCGTGGATCACCGTCCATGACGGCTTCCCGCTGATGGCCACCATCGAGGCCATCGCCGCCGCTGCCGACCGCCGCCTGCACCTCGCTCACCGCATCAACGAATTCGCTGTGGTCTCCGAGGTGGTGGCGGCCGGGGGCGGCATCGCGCTGATGCCTCGCTGGACGGCGCGTCCGCACCCCGCCGCGCTCCTGCGGCCCCTCTCCGGCGTCCACGCCCGCCGTCACATCGACGCGCTGCACCGACCGGAGAACGCGGCCCGCAAGGCCGTCCGCACCGTCCTCACCGAGCTCCGACGCGCCACGGCGGCCGCCAGCAGCGACGACGACCGCCCTACGACAGTCCCGGGCCGCGCCGGGCATCCTTGACCGCCTCCGGGAGGACCGGGCGCAGCGGGAGCCCAGGGCCGTTGCGGTCGAACGGGCTCCGGCGCGGGCGGGCGCCTTCCGGGCACGTTCCGTGGCGGCCGGGTTCCGCACCGCAGTGAGCGGCGGCGGTGTGACGCAGCCCGCACGGTGCGAGCCGGAGGCCGTGGCATACTCGCCCAAAGGTGCCCGTTCCGCCCCGACAGCCACCGGCTGCACCCTGGAAGCCGGCACGCAGACACGACGCCGGTCCAGCTGGGCCCGGCGTTCCGGCACTCCGCCGGGCAGGGTCACGGGCTCACCCGGCGACGGTCTCCGTCCAGTGACGCCGGATGCCGACACCGACGCCGCAGTCGGTCCCACAGCGATTCCCCCGTCCCCGTCGACCGCCGCACCGCTGCGGATCCGCCGCGGACCCGGCCACGGTCGGGCCGACGCCCTGGCACCTGCCCCGGGCGCCCTCTCCCCGATGGAGTTCCACCCCCCATGAGAATCCGCCGTACCGTCCTCATCCCAGCTGCCGCGCTCGTCACCGTCCTCACAGCGGGCGGCGGCGCCAATGCCTTCGTCGAGCACAAGGCCCAGGAGCGCGTGGCCGAAGAAGCCCGGTCCCGGCTGGGTGCGAACGCCGACGTCCACGCGGAGCTCACGGATCCGCTGGCCGGCTTGAAGACCCTGACCGGGCAGGTCGGCACGGTGCGCATCAACGCCGACGGGGTCCGGCACGAGGGGACGTCCTTCGCCGTCGACGCCGCCCTCCACGGCGTGTCGACCGACGGCAGTGCCACATCC